>CAYSLG010000006.1:0-21508 GCA_964431935.1 uncultured Gammaproteobacteria bacterium | reverse complement strand
GCTGGGAAAAAATTGCGGGGGAATTTGAAAAAATCTATGAAAAATTCAAGTTTTCTTCAAAAGAGTATTTGAAAATTGTTAAAGGATTCCCACGTTAATACCATGCAAACAGTATCAATTATCATTCCTGCATATAAAAGAGTTAATCAAACCATCACAACGATATCTCTGATTCTTGAATCAGATGGTATGCAAACGCTTTATACTCCCGAATTAATTGTCGCTGATAGTTCTCCCGATGAAACATTAAAAAATGCCGTCCGGGAAAAATTTGGAAATAGAGTTTTTTACACCAAGCCAAATATCCCCGGCATTGCCACAAATAAAAATCAGGGGGCACGCATCGCCTCTCACCCCCTACTTATTTTCTGCGACTCTGATATGGAAGTAGAAAAAAATACAATTGCAAACACTATAAAAACACTCCAAAAGCATAAAATAGCTGCGGGAATCAGCGGCCAGGTCATCTGGCAAGGAGGTCCAAAAAATAACATGCATGACAGGCCGCGAAAAGAAGATCGACTCATTACGATAAACCAAACAACATATATTGAAGCAATTTATTCGCGGTATTTTGCAACATATAAAGAAGTTTTTTGGGATGTTGGGGGATATGATGAAGAAGTTTTTAATATGCGAGGAGAAGGATCTGATCTCTCTATCCGGTATTGGCGGGCCGGTTACCCTCTTATATATGACGAATCCATTATGGTTCGCCACGTACACGATACAGAAGGAGGAATCATACGGGGCGTTGACCATCCCGAATGGGCTATTGCAAAAGATCTACTGCTTTTGGCATATAAATACAATACATTAGATGACACTGATACAAATTTTGCCGCAACTATTGCTTCTAACTTTGGGGCGTTTGGAAAAGACGGATTCTACCGAATCATCCAAGGTATTGGAAAAAATTATGACTTTATTTGCAAAGCAAAACCCATTATTGACCGACATAAGAGTGCGATAAAATCAAAATATGATTTTAAGTTTTTAGAGGTTTTCAACAATCAGTCCCTTTTTAAAAAAGCTATTGAACAGTCATCTTCTGTTTTATCTGAAATTAGAAATAAAGCTTATGAAGACAAAACTTAGAATTGCTCAGCTCGTTCTTCCGTGGATTTCTTTACCCCCAAAAGGATATGCAGGAACAGAACGAATTGTATGCAATTTAACTGAAGGACTTGTAAAAAAAGGCCACGATGTTACTCTTTTCTCTACCGGAGATTCATCAACATCTGCAAAATTAGAAAGCATTTTTAACCAATCCCTTGGACTTCAATATGATGTTATGGGAACTCTTAAAACCTCCTTTTATCCATTAATGCATGTTGCTCATTGTTTTGAAAAACAAAAGCAGTTTGATATTATTCATTCACATGCTCAGTTTTTAGCATTGCCATTCGCTTCATTATCAAATACTCCATCTCTACATACATTTCATAGAACCTTCCATTCTCTCACTCAAGATGAACAAGATATTGTTGAAAAATATCATTGGTTAAATTTTAATTCTATTAGCCATAGTCAAAGAGTAGAAGGAATTAATTTTATAGCTAATGTATATAATAGCATTGATACTCAAGTATACCAACCTTCAAAAAATATAAGAAAAAATTATCTTTTATGGGTTGGCAGATTTATTGATAAAAAAGGACCTGTTGAAGCTATTCAAACTGCAAAAATTCTGAAAATTCCTCTTATTTTAGCAGGAAAAATAACTGACGAAGATTTTTTTAATAAAAACATCAAACCGGAAATCGATGGGAATTTAATTTCATTTATTGAGGAGCCTACTAATAAAATAATTGTTAGCTTATATCAAGGAGCTTACTTAACTCTTGTTCCTGTTAAATGGAATGAACCGTTCGGTCTTATTCCTATTGAATCTATGGCCTGCGCAACTCCGGTTGTTGCCTATGCAAATGGAGCATTAAAAGAAACTATTCTTGACGGGAAAACCGGCTATCTTGTCGCAGAATCTGAAGGAATTAATGGCTTAATTGAAAAAACTAAGACTATTCTCAATTTTAATAATGACAAGATTGCGCATTTTTCACAAGCATGTCGCGCTCACGTTGAAAAGAATTTTACCATTGAAAGAATGGTAGACGAATACGAAAAACTGTATAAGGAAATAGTTGAGAAAACTGCCAAATGATTCTATGCAAACTATCAAAGACATCCTGAATAAATTCAATCCTCTTGAGGACAAATATCTTTCTCGGGAATTCCAGGCGTTCGGCATATATCTTGCCGAAAAACTTGAAGACGCCAGGCACAAAAGCCTGTATATCAAACTCGCAAAAACACTTCCCCGTCCCGTATTGGAAGAGGCTTTGCGTTTTGTTGTAGATTCACGGGCAAGAAATAAGGGGGCTCTTTTTATGTGGAAACTGAAAGAAATAGGAGCTATTGGGAAAAAATTAAAAATACCCCCACGCCCAAAAACCAATATTCCCAACCCCTAAACTTCCTGCATAATCACTCTTTGCTTTGGCAGATTCTTCATCTTCAAACCAGATAATATGAAAATTATCAAATTCATCAATATAATTAATCTCTGTTTCTTTTGCTTTGTCATTGCGCTGCACTACGCAATTTTTCCACTGGCACGATTGGATAAATTTCTTTGTTATTTCATTCAAACTTATTGCTTTTGCCGGCTTGATCGGTCTTTTTTGCTCATCTACTATCCAATCATAACCATACATTCCAAATACGACCGTAATTTTTTCTGCAGATGTATAGTAAAGAAAATCGTTAATCATTGTCTGAAAATCATAGGTATAAAGATCTTTTCCCGCAAAAGGAAAGTTCGGTCCCGGCTCTCCCCTGCTTTTATGGAAATCGTACGCCATAATGATAATCCCATCGGTATTTTTTGCAATAAACTGCAGATCATACGGTCTTTTTCTATAAAAAAGATCGCCGTATAATGTCATAAATAATTGTATCTTTTCCTGTTTTAGATCTGTATAAAACCGTTGAACAAATGTATTGATTTGGTTTTTTATACGATCGTCAAAAATGCTAAAAACTTCCAAGTCCAAAACAATTCCGTCAAAACTATATTTTTGGGCAATTGCAGCAACTTCTTTAATAAGAATCTTCTGCTTTTCCGGATCATTGAGGATGAGAGTATTGATGTCATCATTCAGCATCCGCAGAGTCAGATATGTTTTCCGCTTCCAGCCAGCGTCAGAAAACGTTTGTAGACGTTTGTATCCTGCATCTTTCGTATCAATACCGCTTTCACCTGCGGCTATTCCAAAATATATAACAGAATCATATGAATTTGCATCAATAGCATCCGCAGGAATATCCCAATAGGGAATAAAAATCGACCGTGAAGATGATGTGGTCTTTTTTTCTTCTGCCCGCCCGGCTTGAGAAGGATAATTATTTGCGTCTTTTGTATTTTGAATATTTGTTTTTTTGGGAGAAAACAAATATACAGCAAAAATAAATAGTCCGACAACCACAAAAACCATTGTTGTTTTTTTCATTGTATATATGATACACTAGAATCATGTCAATTAAGCTTCCCAAAATCTTTCTTGATTCCGGCAATCCCGAAGAAACAAAAAAAGCAAAAGGCATACTTGGATTTATTGACGGTCAGACAACTAACCCGTCTCTTGTCGCCAAACACCCTGAAGTTGCGCGGTTTCTTGAACAAGGCAAAAAACTCACCGAACAGGAACTTCTTAATTTTTACAAACAGATCATTCAGGAAATTGGCAAAGAGATAGCCGGTCCTATTTCCGCCGAAATATATGCCGACTGGAATACTTCTTCGGAAGAAATGCTAAAACAAGCGGACGAAATGTTTACGTGGGGAAAAAATATATACATAAAATTTCCGACAATCCCCGAAGGATTACAAGCCGCCCATGCATTTGTTGCAAAAGGCGGGCGGGTTAATATGACGCTCGTATTCAACCAGGTGCAGGCGGCTGCGGTATATGCGGCAACAACTGCAACCGCTCAACCCGCTTTTCTTTCTCCTTTTATCGGCAGGTGGGATGACCGCGGATTTTTGGGACTTGATGCCGTAAAAAATATCATCAAGATGTACCGCAAGTTTGACAAACAAAGAAATGTAAAAAAATCCCATGTTGAAGTACTGGCGGCTTCTATCCGCAATCTTGATCATTTTTACGCATCTATATTTCTGGGAGCCGATATCCTTACCATTCCTCTCAAAGTCATGTATGAATGGATGCAGGATGAAAAATGGGTTCCCAATAACACCTATACTATAGAAGCCCATGGGTTAAAGCCTATTCTGTACGAAGATATTTCTTTTAAAAACGATTTTTCTGCCTATGAAATCCAAAAAATTGACGGAAACCTGCTTGATGAAGGATTGAAAAAATTTGTTTCAGACTGGCAGAATCTTCTGAAGCAAAAAGAAAAATAAATTCCCATTGACAAGTTAAAAAAAGTTCTTCATAATAAAAAAATAATGAAAATTACTTTATACACCATCAACAACTGCCAGTTCTCAAAACAGGAAAAAGAATATTTACAATCCCACAACCTTCCGTTTGAAGAAAAAAACCTTGAAACAAACCGCGAATTTCTTACGGAAATGCTTGCGGTTTCAAACAATTTTGCAGGCACTCCTGTTACAAAAATAGAAAAAGACGACGGTCAGATTGCAATTTTTAAAGGATTTACCAAGGAGGAATTTGACACTGCACTCGGCATTACCGCGACTCCTGCTCAACCGACAGATCATTCTATCCCTCCTCCACCTCAAGGAGAAGCACATGCGGCAGTTACTCCCCCTCAGCAACCAGAGCCAAAACCAGAACCGGTCCAACCACCCCCGCTACCACCGCAACCGACTCCCCCACCTCCTCCAGTGCCAGAACCGCCCCATGTTGAACCTCCGGCGCCCCAACCACAACCATTGCCCCCAATTGATTTGCCAAAACCTCCGGAACCTCCTCCTATCACTCCAACACCCGAACCCATACAATCGCCTCCAACTTCTTCAAGTCCCGTTAAAGATACTCAAACAGATGACGCTTTAAACAACTTATTAAGTCAGTTAAACACTCCAACACCAACTCAATCTTCTCAAGAGACACAGCCTCCTTCAGAACCATCAACCCAGCCGCCGATTTCTCCACCAGCATCTGAAAGTCAAACAATACCTCCATCAACAACGCCCCCTCAAACGGTTGCTCCTTCACAAAATGATCCTGCTCTTACATCAATCTTGAACGATCTTCAAAATAAGAGCACTCAACCTTCAACCTCTCAAACAAAAACCTAAAGATAATGCATAACCGGCACCCAACCATGAACTTTTCTTTTAGGATATTTCTGCATATAGACAAGAAACCTATGAATCCGCGATAGATAGCTTTTTCTTATAGACTCATCTAACACCAATCTATTTCCTTTATACTCCATATATCCCGGCATAACAATATCTGAATAAATATCCACGCCATCCGCACCGATAAGCAGTCGTTGCATTGTTTGTAATTTGTTTTTTTTATAATCAACAAAAATATATACTCCTTTATCAAACATATATTCGTTACTTCTGTGAGGATATTCTAATTGCAAATTCCCCAATTGATAGCGATGGGAATAACCATTCTGAAGATCTGCCTCCCTTTTTGTGTCTATTAAATAACGCATTTGTTTTACGACAGCATTCTCTGATAAACTTGGCGCTTTGTCAATCATTTGGATCGCCTCGTCGGGAAAGATTTCATAGAAATTATCCGGAATTCTGCCTTCATTTTTTCTTCTTATATGCAAAGTAATATACCCGCACAATTCGTCAAAAATCCTGTTAATGGGAAGATTTTTTTCAAAAATAGACCGGAGAGATGCTTCGGAAAAAGAAGGAGCTGATGGCTGTTCTTTAAGCATACATGTGCTCTATTATTTTTTTGCAGGGGTGGAGGGAATCGAACCCCCATCAAAGGTTTTGGAGACCTCTATTCTGCCATTGAACTACACCCCTGTGTTCCCGAGAGGACTCGAACCTCCAACCTCTGGGTCCGCAACCCAGTGCTCTATCCAATTAAGCTACGAGAACTATTCAATCTCTTAATTGTACCAAAATAATAGAACACCATGCCTATAAGTTATTCTGTACAATAAAAATAATGTACAAACCCCTCTTCCTATTTATTTTTACCCTGTTACTTGGTGCTGCGATATACATCATTACGGTAAATATTGTGTATCCTCATACGTTTCTTTCCCAGCTTGATGTTTCGGGAAAATCAAAAAAAACCATCACGCAGTTAACCGCAGATCTAAAAAAACAGCCGGTTATATTCCAGATCAAAGACAGGGTCTATAAAAAAACACATGAAGAACTTGGTATTGATTTTGACGAAAAAAAAACTACAGAGCTTGTTTTTGAAAAAAATATGAAGAAATTCCCTTTCAATCTCCAATCGTTATACGCTTCTTTTTTCTCACAACACATGATCCTGCCATCTCTTGTTTTCACTCAAGATTTCTATGACTTTACCAAAAACACCATGTTTGATTTCTCAATACGCAATGATACGGTAAAAATTGATGACGAACGTAAAATAATAACGTACGTTGAAAATGAAGAAAGATATACTATAGAGCCCCAAAGCTTTAAAAAACAAATCCTTCTTTCAATAGGTAAGGATATTGTGATACAACCTGCCATACAAAGTTATTCATCGCCAAAAAAAGAAAAAATACAAGATTTCAATACACATCTGGAAGAAGTTTTTAATACGCCTCTTGAAATCACAAGCAAAGATGAAGATATGAATATAGTATATTCATTAATTCCTGCCGATTTAAAAAAATTAATCGGATTGCAATATGATAATAATAACGAACGTGTGGATTTTTCAATCAACGAGGATTATTTTAACACCGTATTAGCTTCAAAGCTGAATGAATTTCATACCGACGACAAAAAAATAGATACTATATCACTCAAAGGAGACGTACTCTCTGCTATGTCCTCACGCTTTCAGGGGCTTCCTTCCAACAATATAGCTGCAAAAACAGTAACTTCTCCAAATACGTCCGGAGAAAAAGCAGAAAAATATATTGAAATAGATATTTCCCAACAAACAATGTATCTGTTTTCCAACAATACATTGCAGACTTCTTATAGAATATCTTCTGGTTTATATTACCCCACACCGCCCGGAGAATACAAAATCATGAACAAGGCAAAAAATGCTTTTTCCGATATTTTTAACGTCTGGATGCCGTACTGGATGGCTTTTTATTACGATCCCAAACTAAAAGCGTACCTCGGTATTCATGAACTTCCCTATTATGTTGCGGAAAACGGGAATAAGGTCCACCGACCACGAGAATGGATCGGAACACCAAAAACAGGCGGATGTGTGTCTCTGGATATCGGAGCGGCAAAACAAGTATTTGAATTTGCAGATGTTGGGACTCCCGTGTATATTTTCAATTAACGTTTATGAAATATGTACTCGCCCCCGACATTCGGGAAAAAATAACGATTCTTGTTGAACAATTACATTTTGATCACGTGAAAGTAAAAAATGTTCATTGTATCCGCAGTTTGGATGCAAAAACCCGGGCAATTGCACGCATATGGGGCATGTCGCGACTGTTTAAAGAAGTTGCGGGGATTGAACCGCACTATATTATAGAGGTTAATACTAAGCGCTTTGATAAGCTTTCCGAACGTGAAAAAATAAAGACTCTCATTCATGAGCTTATGCATATCCCAAAAACATTTTCCGGAGCGCTTCTTCCCCATCGCGGAAGATATCACCGGATCAATGATAGAGAAGTTGAAAAAGTGCTAAAACAGCTTTTGTGAGTTCTTTTGAAATTTTTAGTTTTTAATTTTTTCAAGACATTTATCCCCTCCCCAAAATTTTCCTGCATTTGAGTAAATAAACAGAAGGAAAAGTAAAATAAATATAATATGTTCATCAATAAGATATCCAGACTTTCCAACGTATGGAAAATGAAGACCAGGCAAATAATAGAGAACCATCATGCCTATACCTCCATATGAAGCAAAACGAACGAGCGTTCCCGATAACAACGATGCTCCTATTGCCAGTTGACCCCATGTATTGAGAGCATTAACCCACTCAATATTTTGCGGGGAAGCAAACCAATTATATAATTGGGGCAATGTTCTTGCTGATGCAAGAAATCCTGCCGCAGACCAATGCGGATCCATAATCTTAGTTATTGCCGAATAAAAGAAAAGCCATCCTAACACAATTCTAAGGAAAAAAATTATTTTTTTTATACTTTGATTCATATTTTTTATTATACGCTAATAATTTATATCTTCAAATATCTCATTTTTTCTTATAAATGAAAACAATAATTTGTTAATCGCAGGCAGTACCAGTTGCGATATATATTTCTGTATTGCTTTTTCTTTTTTATTCTTCTGATCATCATTAAGACTATAACTTACCCATCCTGCCTGTGAAAAAAGTTTTTTAGGAGGATAAAGATGGTCATTTGTATGCAAACCGTACGGACGGGGAAAATCCTTAAAATGTACAAGATAGTAATATACGTGCGGTCTTGATTTGAGTTGCTGGAGTGTTTTTTCAAGAAATAATGTTGTAGCACGATGATCTCTATGAAAATCTCTTAAATGAGTTGTAAAAATTACGGTCGGCTTGAATTGTGAGATAATTTCAAGCAAATCCTCCTCAAGATTTTCCCCCTTATATTCCCTATTTTTTTTATAGGAAAAATCATAGGGAGAATATGAAAATCTTGTGCCGGGCGCAGCAATAACCTTTGAATAGTTCTGCGAAAGCATTTTTTCAAGAATTGAGTCCGGGTATCCGAGAAAAATAAGATCATTTTTACTTAAACCCAAAATACTCATGCCCTCTATTGCTTCTTTCCATCTTTTTATTCCAAGATCAAGATACTCATTCGGATTATATGTATATGTGTTTAAATTAAAAAAATCTTTCCACGATCCTTCTACGAGAAAAGCTTCATTATTATCTCCGTTCGTAATATATACAACTTTTACAGGCAAATTTCTATCTCGGATCTCCTGGATAATTCCTCCTACTCCTATAATCTCATCATCCGGATGCGGAGCAAGAATCATAATTCTATCGTCTGATCTAAAAGAAGGAAAAGCGTCAAGATTGCCCTTTTTATAAAACCATCCTCCAATGAATCCTAAAATAAACGTCAGGGAAAATATTGAAAATATGGAGACACCCAAAAGATGAAAAAACCTATTTGCAAAGACAAAATAGCTGCGATTGCGTAATCTGAAGAAAGAAATAAACTTCGCCTTCCCAATCCTTATAATGAATTTATTGAGAATGGAGGGTTTTTTGAGTTTTGTATCCTTGTCTTTTAGAATCATATGTATCTACTCGCTCTCCTTCACTATTACATACGAACCTGTTGCCGTAGTCCCGTCTTTAATCGGGACGTAGGCGGAGGAGGTGGGATTCGAACCCACGCGAGGTTTTTTAAGCCTCAGCGGTTTAGCAAACCGCCGCCATGGACCGGGCTAGGCGACTCCTCCAAGATATTACTGATTTCACGCCTAAATCTTAGCACTCAACTTACCTACTATTCGTAGCGCGGCTCGTGCTGCGATTTCAGGCGGGCAGGCCGGGCTAGGCGACTCCTCCAAATGTGCCGGAGAGAGGAATTGAACCTCCATTCTCTTGCGAGAACACGGCCCTGAACCGTGCGCGTCTGCCAATTTCGCCACTCCGGCTGTTTTTTAATACTTGATACGTAACACTTTATACTCCCTAATTATATCAGCTTGCCTTTAATCTTTTTCTCAAAATCATCCGGAAAAAACCAAAGCTGGGTATCGGTTACAATTTCGGTAGTTTGGTGTTTTCTTATTGAAATAAGCTGGAAATCTTTTAAGATTTGTTCTATCAAATTGCATATTTTTATAAAAACGCCATTCTGAGTTCGTTTCAGAATCTTTTTTTTATTATTAAGATGCTGAAACAAGTTCGGCATGACAGAAATACTGTTCGGGAACATCTCAAATACCCACCTGTTCTCAAGCAAAAACCGTTCATAAGCGCCATCTTTATTTACCAATGGCTTCATCTGAAGTATTTCGTGGGCAACGTATTCGTTTTTTTTGAAATCCGGAATTCCTGTGTTTGTTTCCTCAAAAAAAAGATTTAAGCATACTTTGTCAGGAGCTCTCTTAATATTTCTTCGCCTTCGCAGACCGAGAATATGAGCCAAAAAAACAGCAATGAACCGAGCTGTCCATAGCCTGTTTTTTGCGGTAATAATAAAAAGATCAATATCGTCTTTTTTTTCCGCATTCATCATCGCAACCGACCCCGAGATCCCAATCAATTTAATTTGAGTAAATTTCTCCAAAATCTTTACATACGATTCTATTTTTTTTAATTTACGCTCTGATAAGTTTTTTCTTTTTATTAAACTTCGAATTTTGAATTTTGATCCATTCGACTTTCGCTCAGGATCAATGGTGAGTGTAATCGAATCCATTGAATTTTGAATTTGTTTTATACCATACTCCTCTATAGTATATATCTCCTGCTTATTTTTCAGGTTTGGATTGATTTTATGCTCTAAAATTAAATTTTTACCAATTGCGTCTTTTATTTCTTTTTTTAACGCTGTTAATGTTGCTTTTCTGGGAAGAAGTTTCCAGATTTCTCCAAGGGTTGGAGCATATTGAAAAAAGGAGAAATATCGTATTGTTTTTATAATGTCATTTCTCACTTCGTTACTATACTATGTACATATTCTTTTAGCAATAACCAAGTAAATACGATTAAATTCAACTGTCTCTTCCATCTCCAAGGCTGTTGAAATAATCTAAAAAACCATTCTAATCCTAATTTTCTCATAATAAGAGGTGCTCTGGGAATATCGCCGCTCAAAAAGTCAAAAGCTCCTCCAACTCCCATACCGACAATATTTTTTAATTTTTCCCTATTCTTCCACAACCAAATTTCCTGGTATGGAGATCCGAAAGCAACGAATACGATATGGGGCTTAAAATCAGCTACTATTGAAAATATATTTTCTTCTTCTTCTTTTTTGGGGTTTTTTATATCCTGAATACCCTCAACACCAATGATATCAGAATTGCCTATCCTATCAATATAGCAATTAGCCAACTTATTTGCTAAATTATTTTTTCCTCCAATAAGCATTACTCGCAAGCTCTCTTTGGAAAAAACATAGACAAGCTTTTCCATAAGGTCAACGCCGGTAATACGGGGTGGAAGACGTAGATTGAGCAATCGGCCTGCTATAACAATCCCAAACCCATCAATAATTTGAACTGCGCTTTTTTCGATTATTTCCCTTAATTTTGTGTTTTTTTGGGCAAGAATAATATTTTCTGGGTTTAATGAGGTAATATGAAAAAAATCACCTCCTGATTTTGCGTATTTTAAAATTTGCTCTAGGATATGTTTTTCTTCCAATGGGAATATTTTTATCCCCAATAATTTTTTTTCCATATTTAATATTATTTACTATAAGTTATGATTATTTTCTCGCGTTGAGAAAAATTCTCATACTTTGTTCAAATTTATTGAACTGAATATATATTTTTAACACGCTTTAAATTATATTTTTAATATAAATTCATTAAATTCTAATAATAAAAACTATATTTTTCTATAATGTCGAAAAAAACCTATTTCTCTCGTTGGAAAACAGTTTGCCGTATATAAATATAGGATATATTTATCTAATTGCCTCCTTAAAACTATCTAAGTTTTCTATCGCCATTCCGACTCCTCGTATTACACAGAAAAGAGGTTCTTCAACAACAAAGGAGGAAACCCCCGTATAATATGTAATATATTTGTCAATATTTCGAAGGAGCGCCGTTCCGCCTGAAAGCACAATTCCCTTATCAACAATGTCTGCTGCAAGCTCCGGAGGAGTTTGAGAAAGAACTTCTTTAATTCCTTCAAGAATCTGTTTTAATGGTTTCTGTATTGCTTCAAGTATTGATCTTTCTCCTACATCCAATATCATAGGCAGCCCCGTCTGAAAATCTCTTCCTTTTATTTCAACTGTTCTTTCCTGATAGTCTTGTGCTTCAGGAATAAACGCATTCCCAATCTTCATTTTGATATCTTCTGCTGTCCGTTCTCCTATAATGAGATTGTGTTTTTTTCTCAGCTGTTGGATAATTGCTTCATCAAGTTTTGTTCCGGCAACTCGCACGGTTTTATATACAACTAATTGCCCAAGCGAAATAACGGCAATCTCTGCTGTCCCTCCACCCAAATTGACAATCATATGTCCCGACGGCTGAGAAATAGGGATTTTTGCTCCAATCGCAGCTGCCAAAGGCTCTTCAATTAAGTACACAGCCGAAGCTCCTGCCTGCTTGCAAGCTGCAACAACAGCACGTTTCTCAACTTGCGACGCCCCTCCCGGAATAGATATCATTACTTCGGGCCATAACGATCTGCCTTTCAGTCCTTTTTTAAGGAAATAAATTATCATTGCAGAAGTAGTGGTATAATCGGCAATCACTCCTTCTTTCAGAGGCCGCGAAGCAACAATGGAACCGGGTGTCCGTCCAAGCATCTCTCGCGCATCATCTCCAACCGCTAAAATTTTTTTGTCTTCTAATGAGTAGGCAACAACCGTTGGTTCATTCAAAACAATGCCTTCTTTTTCTACATACACTAATGTATTCGCCGTGCCCAAATCAATGCCGACTTTCTTGCGAAAAAACATATATCATAGTATACTATCTTTATAGAATTCAATGCAAAGAGAAACAAATAACTATATCAAAATATATATTAAATATATGAAAATAATATACAAAGGAGCTGTTTTTCTTATTTTTATCTCTATTCTTACAATCATAATACTTTATGCGCGCGGTTATAGATTTGATCTCAGCAGCAAGTCAGTCACTTCCACGGGGATTTTGGCCGTCAGCACCTATCCGAAAGCAGCAAAAGTATTTATCAATGGCGAATTAAAAGGAGTAAGCGATATAAACCTGTCTCTTCCTCCGGGCACATATCACATTGAAATAAAAAAAGAAGGATATACACCGTGGGAAAAAACAGTTGTATTGAAGGGCGAGTTGGTAGTTATGACAGATGCATTACTGCTCCCCATTAGTCCATCTTTGTCTTCTCTTACTAATATTGGGATCGTGAAAGCCGTTGCCTTGGGCCAAACCGAAAAAATCATTCTTTTTTCTCAAAATAATGATGAGGAAAAAGACGGGATATATCTTTTTGATACAACAAAAAAAACTTTTTCGTTTTTTCCACCCCTTAAGCTTATCGTTCTCAAAAAAGACCTTGGATTTGACATAAAGCTTGAAAACGCTTCTTTAATATATTCACCCGACTACAAACAAGGTATTATTTCATTTTCTCCTTCTCTATCGTATCTTGTTTCGCTTGATGAACAAAATAATAACATTATAAATGTTTCTAAATCAAAAGATCAGCTTATTCAAGCGTGGGAAAAGGAAAAGAAAAAAATTCAGTCCAAAATATTAGAAACATTTCCTAAGGAGTTTGCAAAAATAGCTTCGGATTCTTTCCATATTGTTAATTTTTCTCCGGACGAAACAAAAGTTCTCTACCGTCCAAAAACGTCTGTTATTCTTCCTATAATGATATCTCCCCGGCTTGTATCAGTCAATCAAACTAAAGAAGAGCGAACGTTAAAAAAAGATAATCTATATGTCTATGATAAACGTGAAGATAAAAATTATAATATAAATTCCGTAAAACTTATACCTCCTGAAAGTACGGTTCTGTGGTATCCTGATTCAAGGCATTTGCTTTTTAACGAATCTCTTAAGATTTCTATTATTGAATATGACGGGATCAATAAACAAACTGTCTATTCTGGTCCATTTGTCGGATCGTTCTTTACTGTTGCAAATAACGGACAAATCATTATTTTGGGAAACCTTAACCCGGAGACTAATCCATTTCCCGATTTATACGCAGTTATTCTGTGACTCGTGTTGCAAAAACAAGAAGACGTTTTAAAGTGGTTCCCGGAGGCCAACATGTCTGCAGTGTTAAGAATTCCTTATTTGTCTTACGGGTAATATATTCAACTTGCGACGCGTCAACGATTTTTTTCGCAGTAACTTTATAGACATATCGTTGCCCCTTATAAAAAATATCTATTTCATCGCGGGGATTTAATTTATATAGTAAATAAAATACAGCATTATAACTGCCAACATTCCAGAAATAATCAGTTGAATGGGCAAATAAAAATACATGCCCTCCCTCTCCGGGAAATGCAGTCCCCAGCGTATGCGCAACCCCTTTTTGTAAAGACTTTAAGTATTCTTTTTCATTAGACGCATCAATATTTGATAAAATTTGGGCATTTGCCCCGATTTTTGGGATAATAATACTGAAATTTGGATCTTCCGGAGCAAGGATCTTGACGGATTTTGACGCAAGAAGTTTTGAAAATGCTCCTTTTTCAATATTTTTTACGTCAGCAACAATATATTTTTTTTGCATTTTTTCGTCAATAAAATATCGTATTTCTTCAAATACAGGCTTGTAGAATGTCTTCCCCAACATAAACAACGAGGAAAAAATAAGAATGTTTCCGACCGTACGAAGAAAAAAAACCTTTTTTTTCATAATACATATTGAATTTTTATGTGCTACTGGAGGGAATCGAACCCCCATTAGACCCTTAGGACGGGCCTGTTCTATCCATTGAACTACAGCAGCATACAGATAGTATAGCAAGATATAAGAAGAAGTGTTATCTCATGGCTTTTTCATCGCCGCGCTCATACGAAGAGATTTCCGCAGGAGAAAACCAAAGAGGAATTTCATACTGGGCTTCTTCAATAGAACCTGAAGCATGAATAAGATTTTTTATTGCTCTTTTTCCCGAATTTGCCAAATAGGAAGAATCATAAGCATAATCTCCCCGAATTGTTCCTGGAGAGGCAATAAGAGGCAGAGTTGGTCCGCAAATCTTGCGGACGAGCTCAACCGCGTGTGGCCCTTCTAAAACAACGCTCATAACCGGTCCTGACGTTATATATTCTATTAACCATTCACGAATCATTTTTCCGATTTCAAGCACATCTCCTGTCCCCAATTCTTTTACGGGATCAACGTTAAATTTTTGATAATTTTCCAGCGTTTTTTCTCCCATCAATTTTAACCATTCTTCTCTTGAAGCCGGATAATGTTTATCAGCCAATTCTTTATGAACGGTTAAAAATCTTGCGGCAACCACCTTTAATCCAACTTTTTCAAAACGGGTAATAATATCACCAATAAGACCTCGTGTTACTGCGTCCGGTTTTAATACAATTAGTGTTTGCTCCATATTGTAAATATATACTAAAATATTGAAAAAAACAATAGAGGATTAATAACCAAAAACTCTAAAAGTAAAATTATAAAGCTCGTTTTTAAAAAATAAAAGAAACAGGATTCCCGCAACTAAGAAAGGCCCAAAAGCAATTTTGCTTTTTAATTTTTTCTGTTTGAGAAGTATAAGTATCATCCCAATAATTGCCCCCAACATAAAGGAAATATACAGAACCATCAAGCCGCTTTTTATCCCCAGGAGAAAACCGATAACAAAGGACAGCTTTACGTCTCCAAAACCCATACCCCTGCCTTTTGTAAGAAGAAAAATGAGGAGAATCGGTAATAAGATAACAAAACCTTCTACTACACGATATAATATTTCTTGTAAAGATAATCCGTATACAATAAATAGAGCGAACGTTAAAAGAAAAAAAACTATTTGAACTTGATCGGGAATAATCTGATATTTCCAATCGGTAAAAAAAATAACAATTAAAATAGAAATTATTCCTAAATATAAAATCTTAACGGCAGTATCATTATAAAGCCCTTTTTGAACCGGTTCCATATAAAGCCATGACAATACAAAAAACAATCCGGTTATAATTTCTACGATCGGGTAAAAATACGAAAGTTTCTTTTTGCAGTATCTACAGGTTCCCGCAAGAAACAGAAAAGAAAAAAACGGAATTAAATCAAACCATGAAAGCTTATGCCGGCAGTAATCGCAGGAAGATCTGCCCGTAATTTTTCTATCATTTGGCAGTCTATCAATAAGAACATTCAAAAAAGATCCTATACTGAGACCAAAAATAAACAGATATATAATTATCAGCGGCTGGAACATGAGGGTTGGGTTAAACAGTTAAGACGTCTTCAAATATTTTTTTGTCTTCAAAAGGACCGATTATTGCAAGGTTTAGTTTTTTTTCAGTGAAAGTTTCTTGAGCTAAAGCAATAAGTTCTTTTTTTGTTACTGCATCTACTTTTTTAATCAACGCCTCAGGCTCTTCAATCTTATCTTCTAATAATAACATACGTCCGTATAAAGAAGCAAAATTATATGAATCTTCCAAAGAAAGTATAAATCTACCTTTTATCAATTCCTTTGCTTTTTTTATTTCATCGTCTGTAATATATCCGTCTGTTATTTTTTTATGCTCCTTTAGCACAGTTTCCACCGCATTTTTTACTTTATCTTTATGAATGCTTACTCCTGCCTGCGTATAAAATATTCCTGTATCCTGATACGCTTCCCTTCCTGTTGAAATATAGTAACAAAGACCTCTCCTTTCGCGAACTTCATAAAATAGGCGGGAAGACATTCCTCCACCTAATACCGCAGCAAGCACTCCAAGCGCTGTTTTTTTTTCATTATGCAGGGATAGGCTTCTGAACCCAAGGATAAAGTGCGCCTGCTCTGTTTTTTTATATTTGACCAATAATCCCGGCTTTTCTTGTTTTTCTACGATTGGAGAAAAACTTATTTTTTTTCCGTTCGTCCATTTATTGAATTTATCTTCAAGAATTTTAAAATACCCATTTTTATCTAAACCGCCTGCCACTATAAAAATAGAGTTTTTCGGATGGTATAAATTGTCTATATAATCTACGAACGTCTGTCTTGTAAAACTATTTACCGACTCTTTCGTTCCGGCAATATCAAATCCGAGAGGATGACCAGGATATAAAAGTCCTTCAAATATATCGCCTACTTTGCGATATGGAGTATCTTCGTAGAGGTTTATTTCTTCTGAAATCACTCCTTTTTCACGCTCTATCTCATCCTCAACAAGAAGAGGTGTCTGGACCATGTCTGCCAGAACATCTACAACCGTATCAAAATGTTTAATTGGAGCCTTTATCCAATATCCCGTGTGATCCTTTGATGTAAAGGCGTTAAAAACTCCCCCGATTCCTTCTATGGTTGACGCAATTATCATGGATGAAGGATATTTTTTTGAACCCTTGAATGCCATGTGTTCAAAAAAATGCGCAACGCCGTTATTTTTTTCGTTTTCGTAGCGCGAACCTGCCGCAACCAGAAGGAGTGCAGTAAATGAAGGAAAGCTTTTTGTATCTACAAATACTGTCTTGAGACCGTTTGGGAGAATCTTGATTTGAGGCTGCATCCTGATATGATACTAAAAAACCTTCTTTTTGGCAAGTCTTCAAATTTCTGTGAGTCCACTGGGACTCGAACCCAGAACCAATAGCTTAAAAGGCTACTGCTCTACCAGTTGAGCTATGGACCCAGAACCAATCCCGACAAGTCGGGACTACTCTATCAGTTGAACTATGAACCCGCAATTCATCCGCAACAAGTAATTGTATCAATGAATGTTTCTTTTATCAAGATTTTGTTGTTCGGGGACTTGGACTCGAACCAAGATAACGACTTTCAGAGAGTCGTGTCCTACCATTAGACGATCCCCGAAATTAACCGATATAGAAAATGCAAGAAAGCCTCTATATTTTATATTATTGTACCAGAAGAAATAAGGAAAACACGCTTAAAAAAACATGAAAAGTGTTCATATTTAGCCCTATATAACGCTCCAAAATCAACCTCGTAGGTTGGATTTTGGAGCAATGGGAAAGGTTAAAGAGTGACGAAATTCAGGATTTTTCCCTTGACGTAGATTATTTTGTACTGTTTTTTATTTATATGTTTCGTCACCTTTTCACTTTCCAAAGATTTTTGAACTACTGTTTCTTCTGAAATATCAGAGACTGAAATAGTAATAACATCCCGGACTTTTCCATTAATCTGAACAGGAATATTAACAGCGTCATCTTTCAGATCTTCTTCTTTTATCTGCGGCCAGGAAGATGTATGAATGGATGTTTTCTCACCAAAAACCGTTCTCCATATTTCTTCGGTGATAAACGGCGCAAACGGCGCCAGAACCTGCAAAAACTTCTTTGCACTCTCTCTTGATAACTTTGAACTTTGCACTTTGCACTTTAAACTTTTCTTCTCCCATTCATTCAAAAATTCCATCATGGCCGCAATAGCGGTATTGTATTTGATTTGTTGAATATCTCTGGTAACCTTCGCAATAGTTTTATTCAAATTTTTCTCTCGTTGCCCGATTTCTTTTTCATTTTGAACTTTGAGCTTTGCCTGCCTGCCGGTAGGCATGGAATTTTGAACTTGATATATATTCCATACTCTCTGCAAAAATCTGTATGCGCCCTGAAGCGCGTTTGTTGACCATGCAATCTCCTGATTAAACGGTGCCATAAACATCTCATACATGCGAAGCGTATCTGCCCCGAATTCTTTGACAACAGCGTCGGGATTGATAACGTTACCCAACGATTTGCTCATTTTTTTGTGATCTTCCGCCAACACCATACCAACATTGCGCAATCGCAAAAACGGTTCGGGAAAATCCAAAAGATCAAGATCCTGAAATACTTTCACCCAGAAACGTGCATAGAGAAGATGTAAAACCGCATGCTCTGCTCCTCCCAAATACCAATCAACCGGAAGCAATTGTCTCAACACATCGTCATCCCACGGCTTTTTATTATTTTTCGGATCGGCAAACCGGAGAAAGTACCAGCAGGATCCTGCCCAGTTGGGCATGGTATCTGTTTCCCTCTTTGCTTCTTTCCCACACTGCGGGCACGTTGTTTTTACAAACGACTCAATACGAGCCAATGGAGATTCGCCTGTTCCTGTCGGTTCATAATGATCAACATAGGGTAATTCAACAGGCAGATCCTCCTCCGGAACCGGAAACCAACCCTGGCACTCTGTGCAAAAAATCATAGGTATTGGCTCTCCCCAATACCGCTGGCGGGAAAAAATCCAGTCGCGCAGTTTGTATTGGACCGCAGATGATCCTGCGCTTTTTTCTTTTAATCTTTGAATCATGCGGATAAAAAATTCGCTTGAGGAAACCGGTTTATCAAAGAAATGGGGATCGTCAAAAAACGATTTTACTTGTTCCGACGGTAGTATATACCCTTCTCCGGTATAGTACATTTCCGTCTGTTTTCCGTCTTGTTTTGGAGAAATAACATGGCGGATATCTATCCCGTATTTTTTTGCAAATGTATAGTCCCGCTCGTCATGCGCCGGGACAAACATCACCGCTCCATGTCCATAATATCCCAATACATAGTCTGCAATCCATATAGGGATGCTTTCTCCGTTGACAGGATTTTCTGCAAACAATCCGGTAAAAACACCGGTTTTTTCTTTTTCAAGATCTGTCCTCTGAAGATCAAGTTTTTTGGATGCTTCTTCAACATATCTTTGTATATCTTTGTGATATTTTTGATCTACTTTGATAGTGTTTTCCAGGATCTTTTTGATCACCGGATGTTCCGGCGCAAGAATTAACGCGGTTGTCCCGAACACTGTATCCGGCCTTGTTGTAAATACTTTTATCCGCTCATCAATTCTTGATTTTTCATTTTGCTTGTCCCGCGTAGTCTTGACGAAGTGGGAAATTCTAAATTCTATCTCCGCTCCTTCACTCTTTCCGATCCAGTTTTTCTGCATTTCCAGGATTCCCTTGGGCCAATCAAGTCCCTGCAGATCGTTCAATAGTCTGTCCGCATACGCGGTAATACGAAATACCCACTGTGGCAGTGTCTTGCGGGTTATCGGATTTCCGCACCGTTCATGCGTTCCGTCCGACAACACTTCTTCCTCCGCCAATCCAGTCTTACAAAACTCGCAGTAATATACCGGCATATCTTTTTTATACAGGAGACCTTTTTTGAAGCATTGGATAAAAAACCATTGCGTCCACCGGTAATACGAAGGATCTGTTGTTGAAAATTCACGGCTCCAGTCATATGAAAATCCCAAATCCATCATCTGACGCTTGAACGTGGCAATATTTTGGGGAACAATATCCATGGGATTTTTTTTCGCTTTGATCGCGGCGTTTTCTGCGGGAAGACCGAATGCGTCCCATCCCATCGGATGCAAGACAGAATATCCGTTCATACGGAAAAACCGTGCCAGCACATCGGTTCCCGTATAAATGCGCACATGACCAACATGCAATCCTGCACCAGAAGGATACGGAAACATGGAAAGCGCATATATTTTTTTTGAAACATTGGAAGAGTTCTTTGTCATATATACTTTTTCTTTTTCCCATTGATCCCCCCATTTTTTTTCAAAATTCTGCGGCTGATATTTGTTTTTCATGTGAAAATTATAGCAAAAAATTTACGTAAATTGCTTAAGAATATGCTCTATCTCTTTCTTTTTTTCCTCGGTAATTTCAACAATAACCACCCCTTTATCAATTTGTCCATATAATACGACCGATCCCAGCGGAGCGAGTAATATCATAATAAGAGCAATCAGATCCTCTTCGCCTATTATGCCAATTATCTGTTTCTGTTTTTTGGAAAGAAATACTTGAATAGCTCTTTTACACACAAAAAAGGCGCGCCGCGTTAATGTTCCCGCAGGATTCACCGTCCGTCTGATTTTTTTTCTGGAAAAGACAGTATCCCATTCTTTTTTAAAATCCTTTCTCCTTGTTTTAAAATCAATAACACATATGTCGGGTTTTTTTCCTTGTTTTAAAAATGAAAAAGAAACAATATCTCCAACGGCAATCACCATGCAGGGATTCATCTTTGATACTGTTTGAATAGTTTTGCAAATAGTTTTATCCAGATTTTTTTCACTTCCTCGCACCAAAATCCCCAACGGATTGCGCAATGTATGCCGTAATTTTTGGGGAAGCATATGTCGCGGATTTTTTTTGAATATGTGTGCGTATACGCGCCCTGCTCTATCTATCTCTCCTTTGCGAATTCGCGTTGATCTGATTATTCTTGTATCTTCTGCTTTCACAAACGGAATTGTTTGAATAATAAGGGGCGGCAATCCTTTTTCTGTGCGCCTTTTGTTTATCAATATCGCATTCGGACGGGTTTCCCTTGTCACGGCAATCACATCAAAAGTTTTGTCTGATACTGCTGTCCCAAAAATATCCATAAGCGGAAAAATACAGGCGCGCTCATACATATGATTTTTCTTGAGAAAACGTTCAACATGCGATTTTCTTGTTTTATACGACTCTATATAATGCGATGTGTTATTTTCGTGTAATTTTGTTTTAGTAATGCCGATTGATACTTTTTTTGCACTGCTAAACGCATGAAAAATGAAGGATTCG
>CAYSLG010000005.1:19048-21834 GCA_964431935.1 uncultured Gammaproteobacteria bacterium | reverse complement strand
TTCCACAGAGTTATTTCCGGATTTATGATACAGGGCGGAGATCCGCGGGGAGACGGAAGCGGAGGACCCGGCTATACGTTTGATGACGAACCGTTTGAAGGGGTATATGTGCGGGGAGCTGTTGCCATGGCAAAAGCAGGTCCCAATACCAACGGCAGCCAGTTTTTCATCATGCATAAAGACACGCTTGACCTGCCAAAAAGTTATATGATTTTCGGTCATGTGATTGACGGCATGGATACGGTTGACCGGATTGCAACCGCACCGGTTGAGAGGAATGCGGGAGGAGAGTTGTCAAAGCCGGTAAACCCGGTAATGATAAAAGACACCGAAGTAATTGAGGAAGAAGTAAGTTTGTAATTTGATATTGGTAATTTAGGAAAATTATATGAGCGAATCAGAAAAAAAAATCAGGAGCGGTTTTCAGGAAGAGAGAGTGAAGGAAGATATTCTTATTGAAGAACAAAGAAGGCAGCAGGAGATATTAAGAGAAGCAGGCGCTTCAGGAATAACATACATTCCTCCAAGACAAGCAGTATCAGACAACGTAGGACAAGCAAGAATGAAACCGAAGGGACGACCATATATTCCAAAAGGAAATTATGGGAGAAAAAAATAATCCTTACTTTACCGTTACGCTCTTTGCAAGATTGCGCGGTTTATCCGGGTCAAGGCCTTTTGCAACCGCAAGATGGTAGCCAAGAAGCTGGGCAATGACGACATGAGGAATGATAGTGGCATCCTCGCATTTTTTTACTTCTATATAATCATCATATACCGGATGGGATTTGCAGGAAATGCCGATAATATGAGCTCCGCGTGCTTTTACCTCATACGCAGATGAAAGAGTGTCTTCGTATGTTTCGTCAGCGGGATTAAAAACAATAACAGGCGTTCCTTTTTCAATAAGAGCTATTACTCCGTGTTTCAATTCTCCGGCTGCGATACCTTCGGCGTGAATATAGGAAACTTCCTTTATTTTTAATGCTGCTTCAAGTGCTGTTGGATACGATACTCCTCGTCCAATCACAAAAATACGCTCTTTATTTTTTAGTTTGTCAATGAGAGGTTTCAGCGGATCTTGTTTTATCAGTTTGCGCACTTCGCGGATTGCTTTTTTTATTTGCAAAGCTCCTTTTTCAAAATCATTATTGAGTGAATGGGCAAGAAGATGAAGTACTGCAATTTTTGCAGTAAATGATTTTGTTGCAAGAACACACTTTTCCGGTCCCGCATTGAGAAGTAATTTATAATCGGCGGTTCTATACAGCGTTGAGCCGAGTACGTTGGTAATGGAGACAATTTTCGCCTGTTTCTCTTGCGCTTTTCTAACCGATGAAATAACATCAATAGTTTCTCCGGATTGTGAAAGAGCAACAACAAGGCTGTCTTTTTTTAGAAAATCAAGAAGATAGGAAAATTCAGAGGCGACAGATACGTTAATATGTTTTTTTGCGATTTTTGAAAATAAATACATTCCTGCAAGACAGGCATAATACGCAGTTCCGCACCCGATAAAATATGTTCCAAATGCTTTGTCAATTTTTTCTGCAAGATTGATAATATTTTGTTTTTCCGTTGAGATGAAGTTTTCAAGAACTCTGGGCTGCTCGTGAATTTCTTTCATCATATAATGTTTATAGGAGCCGAGGCGGAATTCTTCTGGTTTATATTCGGATTGAATAAAAGTAATTTTTTTCTTTTTGGCTTTTGTATCGTATAACTCATATCCTTCTTTTCGCGCAAGAAGAAGCTCATTATCTTCCAAAAAATAAATAGAATCGGTATGAGGAAGAAGAGCAGATGGATCTGAAGCAAAAAAATATTCATTATTTTTTTTACTATAGCCGAAAATAAGAGGAGACCCATTTTTTATGGCGAAAAATTCTTCGGTTGCAGGAAGGAATGCAATCACTGCATTCAAGCCTTTCAGGCTGGCAAATACCTTTAATACTATTTTTACCAGATCATTGGATGTTTTAAGTCCGTCCTCAACAAGATGAGCTATAACTTCAGAGTCTGTTTCAGAACGGAAAATATGGCCTTTTTTAATAAGGTCGTCTTTGAATGCTTCAAAATTTTCTACAATGCCGTTATGTACAATAATCACTTCCCGTTTGCAGTCGGTATATGGGTGGGCATTCCGTTCTGTTACGCTGCCGTGCGTTGCCCAACGCGTGTGGCCGATACCTGCATGAGATTCAAGTTCGGGAAGTTTTGCATCACCTATTTTTCCCACATGTTTTTCTATGAAGATGCGGTTATTTTCTTGTTTCAGTGCAATTCCCCAGGAATCATATCCGCGATATTCTAAGGATTTTAATCCTGTAAGGATTATGCCGCCTGCGTTTTTTTTTGGTCCCAAGTATGAAAAAATTCCGCACATAATGATTGAGGGTTATAGTATATCACGTTTAGATCTTCTTTTCTTTCTCGTCGTATTTCTTTTTTTGCAGCGCACCAATTAGTATAGCAAAATATACAAAAAACCAACCGAGAATATAAAAAAACACCGGAAGAATGGTTGAGATTGTTATATCCACCAATCTTTGCAGACGATAATGAGGCGTAATGGTAATGAGTGAATTAATTGTTTGTTCGCGGAGACCATCAATAATATGCTTATCATATTCATATGAAAAAAGAAGAATGAGAAATCCCAACATCATAAAAACGGTAAAACGCGAAGGCCGAAATATTGAGAGAATAACAGAAATAATTGCCCCGCCAAAATACGCAAACGCAATATAATTATGAGAAAAAAGGAGGTAAACCGTTGTAAACAT
>CAYSLG010000005.1:16555-19038 GCA_964431935.1 uncultured Gammaproteobacteria bacterium | reverse complement strand
GTTCTGGTGTAATCATATTTTTTTAAAACAAATTCATTTGAGGAATATTGTTTTTTTCCTTACTTTTTTCCTGTTTTTTATCATATCCTTCAAACAATTTTTTTACTAATCCTTTCATTTCAAACTCCTGTAATAAATAATATTTCAAATCTTCATTCCAACCGCTGAACTTTGTCTTTTTCGCATCAATATCAATGGGGACATCCTGCAGAATTGTTGCCAGTTTTTTTGAAAGGAGTATATTTTTCCTGCTTGTTTCCAAAATATTTTTGATATTTTCATTTTTTATTTCATGTATATGCTCAAGAGTATTCTCCACTGTTTTATATTCCAGAAGAAGCTTTTCGGCTGTTTTTGGGCCGATGCCTTTTGCTCCTTTGTAATTGTCGGACGAATCTCCCATAAGCCCTTTGAGATCGGGAATCTGCTCCGGCTCAAGATTGAATTTTTTTCGCACCTCATCAGGCGTATAAAGCTTAATACTGAAAAGACCTCCTTGCGGATTTATAACAAATACAGAATCATTTACCAACTGTAAAATATCTTTATCTCCGGAAAGAATAAGAACGTTTATATCTTTTTCCTTAAATTTGTGAGCCAATGTGCCAATAAGATCATCCGCTTCATAGCCGTCCTTTTCAATATGAAAAACTCCTGCTTTATGAAGCGCTTCTTTCAAATGAGGAATTTGCATTTTAAATGCATTGTCAATTTCGGGTCTTTGCATCTGGTATTCCTTTAAAAGGTCGTTTCTGAATGTTGGTTTTGGGGTGTCAAAACAGACAATAAGATGAGAAGGCTTAAAGTCGGTTACAGTTTTCTGCAGAATGGAAAAAAATCCGTAAATGACATTGGTTGGAAATCCTTTTGAATTTGTAAATACCGGCAAAGCATGGAATGAACGATGCATGAGAGCATTGCCATCTATTAAGAGAAGAGTATTCATAATAAAAACAAATCCTAAGTTTCAAGATACAAGAAACAAACAACAACCAATATTCAAATATTCAAATTCAAAACATTTTAATTTGAATTATTGGAATTTGTTTGCATCTTGATTGTTGTTTCTTGATTATTATTTTTAACTCCTACAATTTTCTCAAACTCATCTTGATCAAGGCTTTCTTCTATAAGTAATTGTTCCGCTACTTTATCTAATACCTCTTTGTTTGCTTTAATAATGTCCCCAGCGAGTTTATAGGCATGAGTAATGATTTTTTTAATTTCCGCATCAATTTTTGCAAGCATTTCCTGTGATACGGTATTTTGTTCGTAATACGCTTTTCCCCATTCGGTAACATCCATATTCGGACCATAATTAATCGGACCCAGATCGCTCATCCCAAATTCAATAACCATGGATCTGGCAACATTGGTTGCCTGGTCAAAATCATTTGCCGCTCCTGTTGTGACTTCATTAAAAACAATTTCTTCTGCTGCTCTTCCACCCATCATGACCGCGATCCGTTCAAGCAAATGTGTTTTTGTCTCATGAAGTTTGTCTTTGGCAGGAGGAATAAGAGTAAAGCCAAGCGCCATTCCGCGCGACACAATTGAAATGCGATGCACCGGATCAGTATGGGGAAGCATATGGCTGACAAGCGCGTGGCCTGCTTCGTGATACGCAGTGAGTTTTTTATCAAGATCGCTTTGGAGACGTTTTTTTTCCGGACCGAGTTTTACTTTTGTTGCAGCATCTTCAATATGCTCCATGGAAATTTTTTCTTTGGTTTCACGGGCTGCAGTGATAGCAGCTTCGTTCAGCATATTTTCAAGATCTGCTCCGGAATATCCGACCGTTCTCTTTGCGACTTTTTCCCAATTGACATTTTCTTCAAAAGGTTTTCCTTTTGAGTGAATTTGAAGAATTGCTTTTCTTCCTTCAATATCGGGATAATCAACTATGACCCGGCGGTCAAATCTGCCCGGGCGAAGGAGGGCAGAATCCAAAAGATCTCCGCGGTTTGTTGCGGCAATAACAATAACCCGTTCATTTGGGGTAAACCCGTCCATCTCAACCAATATTTGATTCAGTGTTTGTTCGCGTTCATCATGGGACGGCATAACGCCGACTGATCGGGCTCTTCCTATTGCGTCAATTTCATCAATAAAAATAATAGAAGGAGCGCTTTTTTTTGCGGTTAGAAATAAGTCTCGCACGCGGGCTGCGCCGATACCGACGAGCATTTCCATAAATTCCGATCCGGCGATAGAGAAAAATGGAACGCCTGCTTCGCCGGCAACCGCACGGGCAAGAAGTGTTTTCCCGCATCCTGCAGGGCCGACGAGTAAGACTCCTTTTGGAGTGCGTGCTCCTGTTTTTTTATATTTTTCCGGATGCTTGAGGAAATCAACAACTTCTTCCAGTTCTTTTTTTGCTTCGTCAACGCCGGCGACATTTGCAAATGTTGTTTTCGGTGTATCTTTGCTAAACCGTTTTACCCGAGCTTGTCCAAAAGAAAAAACAGAGTCCTGCGCTCCTT
>CAYSLG010000005.1:313-16545 GCA_964431935.1 uncultured Gammaproteobacteria bacterium | reverse complement strand
GAATAAGATTGCCGATAAAATTAAGAAGTCCGGATGAAGCTTGGGTATCCTTTATCGTAATATCCAATTCGTCGGTATCTATTCCGGCGTCTTTAAGCGTTTTCATGAAACTGTCGCTTTGTTCTTTGTGGCTTAGGGCAAGCGTGTCATTGGTGTAATATGCGACAATTTTATTGTCAAAAATTTCAATCTTTTTTATTTTATTTTCCTTTATTTCTTTAACAAGGGTGGTGATTGGTTTTTCGGGTATTGCCTGTTTGATTCCCTGGGAAATGGAGTTAAAAATAAACATCAAAAAAAAGATAATAAAGAAAATAATAAATATATTCTTTAAATCCAGATTAAATTTAAATTCGGCAATTTTCTTGATGCCGTTGCTATTTTTTTGTTGTTTTTTAAGTGTCATAGAAACTCATTGTAGCAGATTTTCTGATAAAATAGTGCATGGTTTTACCTTTAGAAAAGACGGCAACAGTACTAAAAGACGGAGGATTGGTTGTTTTTCCAACCGATACTGTATATGGGCTGCTTGTTGACGCGACAAATGAGCGAGCAGTTAAAAAACTTATTCAATTCAAGGACCGCATTCCGGGAAAAGCAATCTCTGTTTTTGTCTCGGATTTTGGCATGATGAAAAATTATGTGGAAACAGGAGAGTATGAATCTTTTATACAAGAATTGTTGCCCGGGCCGTATACCGTTGTGTTGCCCTCAAAACATGCCGCATCAAAATTATTGGAATCGGAAAAAGAAACGCTTGGCATACGAATTCCCCGGTATGAGTATATTACGGAACTGGTAAAAATTTTCAAAAAGCCCCTTACCGCAACGTCGGCAAATCTTTCTGGCGATTCACCGCATTATTCAATTCCTTCATTGATGAAATCATTATCAAAACAAAAACAACAATTGATTGATCTTATTATTGATGCGGGAGAACTTCCGAGGAATAAACCTTCTACTGTCATTGATTTGACAACGCCGAGCGTAACAATTCTGCGCCAAGGAGGCGCATATTACACCCGAGGAAAACATTTTACTTCTTCTCCCGAAGAAACAAAGTCAATCGCAAAACATTTCGCAGAAACATTGTGCAATCGCTTTACAGATAAGCCTCTCATTTTCATCATAGAAGGAGAGCTCGGAGCAGGGAAAACGGTGTTTGTAAAGGGAATTGGAGAATATTTCGGACTGCATGATATTATCTCTTCGACATTTGTCGTATATTACGAGTATGATATCCAAAAAAATCCGTGGAAAAAATTCATTCATTTTGATTTATACAACATTCAGGAGGATGAAGAATTTTCTCATCTGGGCATTGAGCGCTATTTGGAAAAAGGCAATATTCTCTGTTTTGAATGGGGCGAAAAAGCAGGAAAGATATATGATGCATTGAAAAAAAAAGGAAATGTGATACAGGTAAAAATTTTATACGAAGAAGAGGGAAGAAGAATTTTGAATTTATTATGAAGATTCTATCCATAGATACTTCCTGTGATGAAACCGCGGTTGCGGTGACTGACGGAAGAAAAACTTTTTCAAACGCTATATATTCCCAGATTCTTATTCATAAGAAATGGGGAGGAGTTGTTCCTTCTCTGGCAAAGCGGGCGCATGAGGAAAGAATTGATCTGGTGATACAGGAAGCATTGCAAAAAGCAAAACTTGAAATGGAGCGAATAGATGCAATTGCCGTAACACAAGGTCCCGGATTGGCAATTGCTTTGGAAGTTGGAATCAACAAGGCAAAAGAACTCGCACGCACATTCCACAAAAAACTTATTGCGGTGAATCATATGGAGGGGCATATCTATTCATGCTTTGCGCAAAACAGCAGAGGAAATCCCAAAAGAGATTTTTCATTTCCCTATCTTGCTTTGCTTGTTTCCGGCGGACATACGGAATTGGTTCTGCTGAAAAATCACCTTGACTATGAAATTATCGGATCAACGCGCGATGATGCGGCAGGAGAGGCGCTTGATAAGGCTGGAAAATTGTTAGGTCTGGGTTATCCTGCAGGAGAAGTAATTGAACGGTTGGCAAATGAAATCGGAAATAAAGACATGTATGATTTTCCCCGTCCTATGCTTTCCTCCGGGGATTTGAATTTTTCTTTTTCAGGACTCAAAACTTCGTTCTATTATTTTCTGAAAAAAATGGAAGAAAAGGAAAAAATTAAAAACATCCGCGAATTGGCAAGTTCTTTTCAGTCTGCGGTATTTGACTCGCTTGTTGCAAAACTGGAAAAAGCAATGGAGAAGACGGGAATTTCGCAGGTGCTTGTCGGCGGAGGAGTTGCAAATAATCAGACGCTTCGCAGGAAAATCCGCCTGTTGGTAAAAAAGCATACAGGCCTTGTTTATTTTCCTCCGTATAAATACCTGAATTCCGATAATGCCGCGATGATCGGCATTGTTGCATCATATAAAGCAGAGAGAGGAATATATGTTGGTGATATCAATTCCCTTGACCGCATCCCCCGGCTGCGTTTGGGAGGATGAGTTATTTATAAAAAGAAAAACCAAAAAAAGTGCAAAAATACCGAAGGTGTGAAGCTATTACACTCCTGGTGTGTAAGAGAATTCACAGTTTGACTTTTCTTTCTTAAATTTGTAAACTATTACGTAATTTGTATTAGTATGTTTACCATCAGCAACCAGTCGGATTACGGGCTTATTATTCTTTCCTATCTGCAAAAGAAAAAGGAATTTGTTTCTTTGGGGGAGTTGATTGAGCATACCCATTTGCCTCAACGCTTCTTGGCGCGCATTGCCGCAACGCTTGTCAATAAAGGGTTTCTGAAAAGCAAAGAGGGGCGGGTCGGCGGATACAAGATTGCAAAAAACCTGAAAGAAACAAATTTATACGAATTTTTGAAAGTTTTTGAAGGCGATATTACGACGACAAAGTGCGGTGTTGAAGATTATGATTGTAAATTTGAGGAAATTTGTGAGCATAAAGATGCGTTGAGAACAAAAGTTAATGGTATTGTGAAGGGGCGGTTGGAAAGGGTAAAGTTGAGTGAAGTTGTATAAATATGCTATTTCTTAAAAATCTTACTGTTTCCGTAAGCGGGAAAAAAATAATTGACGATTTCAATTACGCGTTTGAAAAAGGAACGGTGTATGCGGTCATGGGGCCGAACGGGTCAGGTAAGTCTACCCTTGCATATTCCATCATGGGGCATCCTTCCTATGAAGTGAAAGAACCGTCGCAGATGCTTTTTAATACGGAAGACATAAAAGAATTGACTCCTGATAAACGGGCAAAAAAAGGGATTTTTCTTTCGTTTCAGACGCCCCTTTCACTTACCGGCGTTACGGTTTTTCAGTTTCTCCGGCTTGCTTTGTCGGGAAAAAAAGATCCGGTTGCCGTAAGAAAAGAAATCCAGGAAACCGCAAAAAAACTTCATATAAGTGCAGAACTTTTGGATCGTCCGCTGAACGAAGGATCATCCGGCGGAGAGAGAAAAAAACTGGAAGTTCTTCAGGCTGCTGTGCTTGATCCGCAGCTTCTTATTTTTGACGAAGTGGATACAGGAGTTGATATTGACGCGCTCAAGACAATTGCGGAATTCATCGCAAATAATAAAAAGGATAAGACGTATATTCTGATCACTCACTATAACCGCATCCTTCAACACATAAAACCCGATGCGGTCCTCATTCTCAAAGACGGAAAACTGGTAAAAGAGGGAAATAGCGCCCTTGCAAAGAAAATAGAAAAAGACGGATATGAAAATTTTTAATTCTTAACAGAACCTTTAACTGTTTTAATATGGATTATCAATATGGATTTTCAATGCCGCAGAACTATGTTTTCAAAGCCAGAAAAGGGCTGGATGAGACTATTGTCCGGGAAATTTCCCGCATGAAAGCAGAGCCTTCGTGGATGACTGATCTTCGTATAAAATCCTACAATATTTTTCTTGAAAAAAAAATGCCGGAATGGGGAGCAGACCTCTCCCGCATTGATTTTAACAATATTTTTTATTACATAAAACCAACCGAGGGAAAAGCAGCGTCATGGAAAGATCTCCCAATAGAGATACAGGAAACGTACGATAAAATCGGTATTCCGCAGGCGGAGCGCAATTTTTTGGCAGGAGTCAGCGCCCAGTACGAATCGGAAGTAGTGTACAAAAGTATCCAGAAGGAATTGCAGAAACAGGGAGTTATATTTCTTGACATGGATTCCGGGCTTCGCGAATATCCCGAGATAGTGAAAAAATATTTTGGGACGGTTATTCCTCCCTATGACAATAAATTCGCGGCATTGAACTCTGCGGTATGGTCGGGCGGATCATTTGTCTATATTCCAAAAGGAGTAAAAGTCAATCTTCCTCTGCAGGCGTATTTCAGAATTAACGCGGAGAATATGGGGCAGTTTGAAAGAACGCTTATTATTGCGGAAGAGGGAAGTTATGTCCATTATGTGGAAGGATGCACTGCTCCCATTTATTCATCTGATTCTCTGCATTCCGCAGTTGTTGAAATCATCGTCAAAAAAAACGCACGAGTCCGGTATACCACGGTGCAGAACTGGAGCAAAAATGTTTATAATCTTGTCACAAAACGCACAAGAGTTGAAGAAGGCGGATTTATGGAATGGATAGACTGCAATATCGGATCAAATATCACCATGAAATATCCTTCATGTTACTTATATGGGGAAGGAGCGCGGGGCGAAGTGCTGTCAATTGCATTTGCCAATCAGGGCCAGCATATTGACTCGGGAGCAAAAATGGTTCATTTTGCACCCCGCACAACGTCGCGCATTATTTCAAAATCAATCTCAAAAGGAGGAGGGCGCACATCGTACCGCGGACTGGTACAGGTGAGACCTGATGCAAAAGACGCAAAAGTATACGTATCCTGCGATGCGCTTCTTATGGATGAGGAGTCCCGCTCCGACACCTATCCGTTCATGAAAATTCTCAATAAAGACGTTGAGATTCAGCATGAGGCGACTGTTGAAAAAATCGGAGAAGAAAAACTGTTTTATCTGACTTCGCGGGGAATCGCAAAAGGAGATGCGGAAGGATTGCTCGTCAACGGGATTGTTGAGCCGATTGCAAAAGAAATCCCTTTGGAATATGCGATTGAACTGAACAGATTAATTAATCTGGAAATGTCAGGGTCGGTTGGATAGTAGTAAGTAGACAGTAGTAAGTAGCCAGGGAATTTGGACTTTTTTCCGAGCTACTAGCTACTAACTACTGGCTACTTGGTTAAAAAGTAAGCAGCGCAGTGCGAAAACAGTTATTTTAACGAGTTCTTATAACTGTATAGTATGTATATTGATATTTCAAAAACAAAAGAAAAAAAATTTAACGTTACCAAACCGGGAGCACATGTTTTTTTCGTATACAATACATCCGCACGAATAGATGTGAATATTCAGACAGGAGATGCACAGGTATATATTTTCGGATTATATTTGGGAAAGGATAATGCGTCGTATGAGTTGTTTACGACACAGCATCATGCGGTTGGAAATTCCACATCCAATCTGTTGATAAAAGGAGCTTTTTTTGACAAGTCAAAATTTACCTATGAAGGATTGATCCGCATAGATAAAAATGCGCAGAAAACCCATGCGTATCAAAAAAATCAAAATATTATCATGTCCGATGGGGCGGTTGTTGATTCCCGTCCGTTTCTGGAGATCCTTGCAAATGATGTTTTTTGCACGCACGGATCAACAACGGGAAGATTGGACAAAAATCAACTGTATTATCTTGCGTCAAGAGGAGTACAGAAAAAAGAAGCGGAGATCCTTCTTCTGCGCGGTTTTCTACAGGATATTTTTGGAAGAATGGAGTATGTTGGAATACGGAAAAACACGATTGAGGAATATAAGAAGAATATAGAAAGCATATTAGTTTAATATTTGCATATGTCAGTACAGCACATCAAAAACGATTTTCCTCTATTCAAGAAGTATCCCGATCTTGTATATCTTGATTCAACCGCAACATCGCTCAAACCCAATCCGGTTATTGCAAAAATAACAGAGTATTATTCTGAATATTCTGCCAATATATTCCGCGGAGTGTATGAGCTTTCGGAAAAAGCGACAAGAGAATACGAAGAATCAAGAGATGCGGTTGCCTCCTTCATCAATGCGCGCAACAGAAATGAAATCGTTTTTACCCGCAATACGTCGGAATCGCTCAATCTGATAGCCTATTCTTTGGGAAGAAAAATTCTTCGGGAAGGGGATGAGATAGTGACAACCGTCATGGAGCATCATTCCAATTTCGTACCATGGCAGATATTGGCGGGTGAAGTTGGAGCGGATTTTAAAGTAATAGGCATAGATAAAGAGGGACATTTAAACTTATATGAAAATTCTGAATTAGGAATTCAGAATGATGAATTAAAAATGTTAAAAAAAATCATTACAAAAAAAACAAAGATTCTGGCGTTGACGTATGTGTCAAATGTGCTGGGGACGATAAATCCGGTTAAAGAGATTATTGGCGAGGCAAAAAAAATAAATCCTCACATTATTACCGTTGTTGACGCGGCGCAGGCAGTTCCTCACATGAGGGTTGACGTGCAGGATCTCGGATGCGATTTCCTGGCATTTTCATCGCATAAGACGCTGGGGCCAACGGGTGTTGGCGTATTGTGGGGAACATATGCATTGCTTGACAGCATGTATCCTTTTCAATACGGAGGAGAAATGGTTGAGGAAGTTCATATTGACAGGACAACATTCCAAAAACCGCCCCACAAATTTGAAGCGGGAACTCCCCATATCGCAGGAGTAATCGGATTAAAAACCGCAGCGGAATATCTGCAAAAAATAGGGTTCGGATTGATACGAAAGCATGAAAAAGAATTAACAGCATTGACAATAAAATATCTGAAGCAGGAATTTGGAGAAAAAATTTCCATTATCGGCCCGAAAGATATTGAAAAAAGAGGGGGAATTGTTGCGTTTTCTTTCGGTATGTATCATCCTCATGATGTGGCGCAGATTCTTGACGAATATCATATTGCGGTGCGCGCCGGACACCACTGCGCCATGCCGCTTCATACCGCGCTTGGACTTTCCGCAACGGCGCGTGCAAGTTTTTACATCTACAATGATAAACAGGATGTGGAGAAATTGGTGGAAGGATTAAAAAAAGTTGAGGGAATTCTGTAATAATGTCTATTTATCGGGAAATTATTCTTGACCATTATCGGCATCCGAGAAACTTCGGAAGAATTGAAAATCCGACAAAAACCGTATCGTTAAATAATCCGCTGTGCGGAGACGTCATTCATCTGGATATTCTTGTGAAAGGGAATATTATTGAAAATGTAAAGTTTTCAGCAGAAGGATGCGCTATTTCACTTGCATCGGCATCTCTTTTGACTGAGCATATAAAAGGAAAAGCAAAGGATTCCTTGATAAATATAGACAAAGATTTTATTATGAATATGTTGGGAATTGAATTGAGTCTCAACAGATTAAAGTGCGCTTTGCTTCCTCTTGAAGCTTTGCGAAAAGTAATTTTATAGCGTCTCATGTTATATGTTTTAAAAAATTTTTATGGATTCTCAAAAACCGCTTGATGAAAAAAATCCTTCGGGTCCTGTTCAGGTTCGTAATTTAAAATTCTGGGTAGACCGCAATCTTTGTATTGGAGCCGCAACATGCATTGCCGTTGCTCCGCAGACGTTTCTTCTGGATACCGAGGCAAAAGCAATTATCATGAATACCGCGCCAAACGACAGCGATGAAACCATTATTGAGTCTGCAAAAGCATGTCCGGTTGCAGCTATTATTATAGAAAATGAAAAAGGAGAGAGGATATTTCCGAAATAAATCCTATGAAATTCGTCTGGAAAATCGGCGGTGAAGCAGGATTTGGCATCATGACAACCGGTTTTGTTTTTACCAAAATAATAAACAGGCTTGGGTATTATACATTTGATTATGTTCAGTATCCGTCTCTTATACGAGGCGGTCATAACACGATTGAAGTTGTCGTTTCAGATAGCCCTGTTCACGCCTTAGCCCAACCGATTGATTTTCTTGTCTGTTTAAACAAAGAAACATACGATTTGCATAAACACAGACTGCATGCCTCCAGTGTTATTTTATATGATAAAACTGATTTTGAACCTTCCGAAAGCATTATAAAAATTGACATTCCTTTTAAAACCATTCTGAAAGCTCTCAATGGTCAGGCTGTTATGGTAAACACGATTGCACTGGGAGCATCGCTGGCGGTTTTTGGAGCCGATAGGGTGATTCTAAAGCAGATGATTGAGGAGCAGTTTAAAAAAAAAGGAGAAGAGGTTATTTCATTCAATAAAAAATTTGCAGAGGAAGGATTTAACCACGTAAAAAATAATTATGCCGCTTCAGTACAGAATATCATTCCAAAAAAAGCGACGCAGGATAGACATCTTGCCATGTCGGGAAACGAAGCGTTTTCTTTGGGGTCTGTTATTGCGGATTGCCGGCTGTATTGCGCCTATCCCATGACACCGTCATCATCGGTGTTGACGACCTTGGCCGCATGGCAGGAGAAAACAGGTATGGTTGCACGTCACGCGGAAGATGAAATCTCCGTTATCAATACCGCATTGGGCGCTTCATTTGCCGGGATCCGTTCTGCAGTCGGTACATCGGGCGGAGGATTTGCCCTCATGGTTGAATCTCTTTCATTTGCCGGTATTGCTGAAATGCCGGTTGTCGTGTTTTTGGCGCAACGTCCCGGTCCCGCAACCGGTATGCCGACATGGACAGAACAGGGTGATCTTTTATTTGCAGTGCATGCCGGACACGGAGAATTTCCTAAAGTTGTTCTTGCTCCCGGAGATATGGAAGAAATGATTGCGCTTACCGCAAAAGCATTCAATCTTGCGGATGTGTATCAAATACCGGTTGTTGTCATGTCTGATATGTTGTTGTCAGAATCCCATAAAACAGTTTCCCAGACATTTGTTGACGATGTTATTTCACAATACGCAATCAGCAGAGGAAAAATTATCGCACAACCTTCGCAGACTCCGTATTTGCGATACAAACTCGCCGATGACGGGATTTCCGAACGGCTTATCCCGGGAGCGCAAGGATATTTTTATCAGGAAAATTCTTATGAGCACGATGAAACAGGCCATACAACAGAAGAAGCAGAACCGCGCATGAAGCAGGTTGAAAAAAGAGCAAAGAAAATGCAGACATATATGATAAATGATTTTACGGCTCCGCAGATATACGGCAATATTCAAGAGGCGCAGACCGTATTTATTTCCTGGGGCTCGCAAAAAGGCATTGTTCTTGCAGTTCAAGAGCGATTAAAACAGCAGGGGAAAGAAACAGCCTTTATTCATTTTACCCATGTGTATCCGTTGGCAGAGGAAAAGATCAAGCCGTTATTTCAGGAAGGAAAACGGTATGTTCTTATTGAACAGAACGCAACAGGACAGCTTGGCAAATTACTCAAACAAGAAGCAGGAATTGATGTTAAAGAAAAAATTTTGCGGTATGATGGAAGAGTGCATGAGGTGGAAGATATTATTAATAAATTGACCCAATTACTCTAATTTCTAATAAATAACCAATAACCAACATACCCTGCCTGCCGGCAGGCAGGCAAGATACAAACAAATTCCAAATTACCATGATTCAAATTAAAATGTTTGGAATTTGAGTATTGGATATTGTTTGTTTCTTGTATCTTGGAATTTGGGATTTTATTAGAAATTAGGGTAATTAGGTCAATTAGAGTAATTTTATTCGTTTCCACCACTCTTGATTCTTGGTGTACCAGTCAATTGTTTTTTGGAGAGTAGTGTCAAAATCATACTTCGGTTTCCAGCCGAATTCTTTTTCCATACGCGACCAGTCTATTGCGTATCTTCTGTCATGTCCGGGACGATCTTTTACATATTCAATCATATCTTCATCCGCATCCATAAAACGGAAAATTTTTTTTATGACATCAAGATTGGAAATATCTTCGGTCAAACCGCCGATAAGGTAGGTCTTGCCGATTGTTCCTTTTTGAAGAATGGCGTCAATTGCTTTGCAATGGTCTTCAACATACAGCCAGTCGCGCACATACAAACCATCGCCGTACACAGGGACTTTTTTCCCTTCAAGAATATTGGTAATTGCTAAAGAAATAAGTTTTTCGGGAAACTGGTAGGGGCCGAAATTATTAGAGCAATTGGAAATGGTGACGGGAAGCCCGTACGTTGTATGGTATGCCCGCACAAGATGATCGGATGCGGCTTTTGACGCGGAATACGGACTGCGGGGATTGTAGCATGTTTTTTCATTGAATTTCTGCGTTGAATCAAGGGGAAGCGCGCCAAAAACCTCATCGGTTGAAATATGATGAAACCGCCTCATGCCGTTTGCCATTGCCGACTCAAGGAGGACGTACGTTCCCTCGATATTTGTTTTTATAAAAGGAGCGGCATCGGCAATGGAGCGGTCAACGTGTGACTCCGCGGCAAAATGAACAACCACATCAGTATCTTTCATAACGCTGTCAACAAGATTCCTGTCGCAAATGTCTCCGTGAACAAATAAGTAGCGGGAATCGTGCTCTATTTCTTTGAGGTTTTCAAGATTGCCGGCATAGGTAAGTTTGTCCAGGTTGACGATGGAGTCTGCGGGGTGGTTTTTCAGCCAATAGTGGATAAAATTGGATCCGATAAATCCTGCACCGCCGGTAATAAGAAACTTCATGCGTAGCGTATAAAACGTATAACGTAAATTATTGTAACACAATTTATTTGTGGTTTATCAATTTTTCCAATACTCGCCAGCGTTTTTTCTTTACCGTATGGGGTACGTTATCATCAAATACTTTTGTTGCTGCGGTTGTTGGTCTTTGGGAATACATGGAAATATATGCTTTTTCAAATTGTATTTTCCTGCAAAGTTGTACGGTATTTTCAAATTCTTTATCGGTTTCTCCGCAGAACCCAACAATAATATCCGTGGTAAATATTACATGTTTTATTTTTGAACGCAGTTTTTTTATAAGATTTATATATTCTTCTTGGGTATACCAGCGGTTCATTCGTTTTAAAACCGTATCGTCGCCCGACTGGACAGGAAGATGCAGTATTCTCGTAATATTTTTATTTTCCGCAATAGCGTTAATCAACTCATCAGAAAAATCCCAGGGGTTTGAAGAAATAAAATCTACTTTTTCAAAACCCATGCGCGCAACTTCTTCAAGAAGGTAGGGAAATAGTGTTGGAATTCTGTACCTTCCGAGATGTTTGACATATACGGGTTTTTTTTCTGTTAATACAAGATCTGCTCCGTACGAATTAACATTTTGTCCCAGGAGCGTTACGGATTTGTATCCTTTTGCCTTGAGTTCAAGACACTCTGTGATGATATCGTTATACGGTCTGCTGATTTCTCTTCCACGGGTAAAAGGAACAACGCAGAACGTGCAGAAATTATTACAGCCGTTTGAAATGGGAACCCATGCATTTATGTTGTCTTGACGCACCGGTTGATTGTCAAATCCAACCTCTTCAATCGGCATGAATTCGTCAACATCAGGCATTGCTCTGCGGATTTTCTGAAGGTATTTTCCTGTTGTATCGCGCAGCGCAAGACCAACCATGCAGCCGGTTACAATGATTTTAAAATGAATGTTCTGTTTTAATTTTTCCTCTTTTATTTTTTTTAAATTATGCACCAGTCCGAACACCCTGTTTTCCGCTGATTCCCGTACCATGCAGGTATTTATGACAACGTAATTTGCATCGCTGTAATTTCTGGCAGATTTCATTCCTCGCGCGCGAAAATGAGAAGAAATACGTTCGGAATCGGCTTTATTCTGCTGGCAGCCGAATGTTTTTATGAAGAATTTCATAGCCTTACATTGTACCAAATCGCTCTTTTTTTACGTGTTCAATAATATAAAAAAAGAATAAAAGAAGAATGCCGACAGCAAGAAACGCAATAACTTTTTCTATTCCCTCAAAAAAAAGACCGGCAGTTCCAAGTACTGCCGTAATCAGCCAGTAAAATAATGCGATTCTTCGTTTTCCCCATCCGATTTCAAGAAGTTTGTGGTGAAAATGACCCCAATCCGCCCTGAATGGAGATTTTGCGTCTTTTATTCTGCGCAGTATCGTATAAAAAGCATCTATGAGAGGGACTGATAATATAAGAACTGCGGTTCCCACTTTTCCGAATGAAAGGATAGAAAGAATGCCGAGAAGAAACCCCGCAAGTGCTCCCCCTCCGTATCCCGGCATGATTTTCTGCGGAAAAAAATTGTGAGGAAGAAATCCAAGATATACCCCTCCAACAATAAAGGAAAAAATAACCACTTGATTTGCGGAAATATCATGGGCGGTAAATCTTTGCGCCAGCAATCCAAGAAAAATTGCCGCAATACCGACAAATCCGGGCAGCTGGCCGTCAACGCCTTTGCTCCAGTTGATCATATTGGTTGTCCACGTAAGCCAGATAATGGCGAGTATATTGGCGAGTATGAGTATGGAATGCGAACCAAAAACATTGAGAGAAACAGTCCATTGGTCAAGCCGGATAATATTTCCAAATGGGTTTGATATGTATGGAATACCAAGACCAAAACCGACAACAAGCCCGGAAATAAAAAGGTTGCCGAAAAACCGTACATATGGCGATGTGTCTGCATAATCGTCAATAAGTCCCATAATAACAAGAAGGAAAGATCCGATCAATATACCTATCATGATTTTATTCATGGAAACGAAAAATAATGCGGTTATAAAAAGAGCAAGAAAAATAGGAAGACCTCCTCCCCGCGGAATAATTCCCGTATGCGTATGGGCAGGATGAAGCCGTTTTTTTCTGTCGGTTACAAGATTGAATTTTTTTGATAATGCGATGATTGGATAGGTGAGAAGAAACGAAAGAAGAAAGGCGGTAATGAGAGCTAAAATCGGAGTCATGATGAAATTAAAAAAAGAATTTTTAAAAATATGCCGATTATGGAGACGATAATGAAAATATCACTATAGAACATGACTTTTTTTATGAAATTGTTTGGATTGAAATATTTTGAATATAGAAAATGGTTGAGGACGTAAAACATATTCATGATGACGGGAAGAAGAAAAATCATCCATACGTCTGCAAGCTGGTCTTCTCCCCACGGACGGGAATAAAAAAGGGGAATCTGCGGGGGAAGTTTGCCGTATTGCAGAAGAAAAGCCAATATCATGATGATATTGGAAGAGATAAGAGCGTATATCATAGGTTAATTATACTTAATTGAAAGAATTAACAACCTCCGAGGTGAAAAGGGGGAACCATTGTTAAAAAAGTAATTCGAATAGACGGCGACAGCTCCTCGCAGGTGTAAAAGATGGCTAATTCTCAATAGTTTGTTTTATTAGGAAATTTCTTGCAGAGTTTTTTTATTGCAGCTTTTATGATGTTCAGCTGCGGAGTTTTTTTGATAATCAGTTCGCGGACCTCGCGTTTTTTTTCATCGGTTTTTGAAATGTTGAGTTTTTTCTTTGTGTGGGAAATTGCAATCAGAGTTTCATTGATGGAGGATGCTATTTGTTTCATCTCTTTTTCTTTCATGCCGCGGCTTGTTACGCCTGGCGTTCCCAGCCTCATACCCGAAGGATAAAACGGAGGATTGGGGTCAAAGGGAACGGAATTTCTGTTTAATACGATCCCGACTGCCTCAAGCGCTTCTGCTGCCGTGTTGCCCAAGATGTCTTTATTGGTTAAATCAATAAGAAGAAGATGAGAATCTGTTCCTCCGGAAATAAGCTGAAAATCATACGATGTTAATTCTTTTGCAAGCAGTTTCGCGTTTTCTATAATTTGCTGTGCATACGCTTGAAAGCGTTTTGTTGCGGCTTCTTTTAATGCAACCCCGATTCCCGCAATCGTATTGATGTGGGGGCCGCCCTGAAGACCGGGGAACACTGCTTTACTGATACGGTCTGCCATTTCGGAATTTTTTTTCATTCCTTTTTCGGTAACCATGATCATGGCTCCTCTTGGACCGCGCAGTGTTTTGTGAGTGGTTGTTGTGACGATATGGACATAAGGGACAGGAGACGGGTATGCTTTTCCCGCGATGAGTCCGGCAAGGTGGGAAACGTCAGCCATAAGGTATGCGCCCACTTTTTCGGCAATTTCGGCAAAGCGTTTCCAGTCAAGCTTCCGTGGATATGCGGTTGTTCCGGCAACAATAATGTTCGGTTTTTCTTTTTTTGCACGTTTTTCCAGTTCATCATAATCAATATATCCTTCTTTATTCAATTCATACTGGACGGAGTTAAAAAATTTTCCGGTTGCAGATACTTTTGCGCCATGAGTCAGATGTCCTCCGAATGCAAGAGATAACCCCATGATAGTATCGCCGGGTTGCAAAAGGGCAACGTATACGGCGAAATTTGCCGGAGATCCCGAATACGGCTGAACATTGACATACGGAACGCCGAAAAGTTTTTTTGCCCGCTCCTGCGTCGTGTTTTCAATCTGATCAACGAATTCCTGCCCCTGGTAATAACGTTTGAACGGATATCCTTCCGCATATTTGTTTTCAAGAACCGTGCCGACCGCTTCCTCAACTGCTTTTGACGTGGTATTTTCCGAAGGGATCATCATGAGGGTTTCTTCCTGGCGTTTTTCTTCTTTCTTGATAAGGGAGTATATTTGCGGATCAACCTTTGGAAGAAATTTCATACATGATAAGATACTAAGTTACTGAAAAAAAGTCAAACGATATTAGATATTAATAGTTTCAAAATATCAAAATGTCAAAAAAAACGTACAAAATGTATCGATGTATCGATACATCGATACATCGGTAGTGGGGATTTACAGTTGATACCAGTTTTTATTCTTTTCATTCTTTATATTTTTTATATAGGGAACAAGTTTGTCGCCGACAATTACTTTTGTTTCTGCGTATTCAAGCATTGGCAAATCGTTTTTGGAATCTCCTATTGCAATAACAGGTTTTATATTCGGATCAATATATTTTTTGATGCAGTCTATTTTTCCTTCATAGCCGGAAATCGGCTCAATAAGATTCTCGGTAAGAATCCCGTCTATTATCTTGTTTTTTATTCCGATACATCCGGCGTTCCAATAGGAAAACCATAATTTCAGCAGCGATTGAACAATAATTTCGGAAGATGCGGAAACAATATAGATTTTTATTTTTTTCCGAATGAGGTTTTCTATAAAAGAAGAAGTCCGCGTATTTATTTTCAATCCTTTTGGAATTATTTTTCCATAGAGTTTATCCGTGGTCAACATTTCTTCTTCATATTGAACGACATCCTTTACAAGTTTTTCCAATTCTTTTTTCGTATAACCGGTAAGCACTTGTGTACAGAGCATATACGCTTTAAGGATTTCTCCTTTATCGTGCAGCTTATGATAATGCAGAAAAATATTTCTGTGTTCTTCTTTATTTTTATTTTTTATTAAAAAAAATCTGCACATGTAGTTGAAAACCGCACTGCCAATATCGTTGTGAATGCAGGTATTATCAAAATCAACAGCAGCATAAGGAATGTTCATAGTATTACAAAGTTGTTTTTATTTCATAAGACAGATCGTTATTCAGGATAAAAGCTTTTGCAGGATATACGGGAATATTTTGTTTTATCTTGTTTTGCGGAATTAAAATTTTTCCAACATATGAAGGGATTTCTTCATGGGTTTTTTTGTAGATGAATACCTTATTTTCTTCAAAATAATACTGTGCGGTATGAAAATCCAACTCACTTGTCACATACAACACGTCGCTTGATTTTGCCAAGGCTTTTATTTCACGAATGACTTTTTTTAGATCGGCTTTTTCCCTATACGCTATCTGGAAAAAATTATAGTGCAGACTTACAAGGAAAAAAATCAGAAGAAAAATATATCGCAAAGATTTCATTGCAAGCTCCATGAGAGAAACGATAAAAAGGAGAAAACCTATTGATATAAAAATCAGATAGCGCGGAAGAAATACCGACTTGAAAAAAGAAATAAGCAGAACAAAAAACAGAGGGACAAAAACCCACACCGCAAGAAATTTCATTTGGTTTTTTATTTCATTGTTTTTTCTTCCTCTTCCAATACTATACAGGAAGGCCGTGATTATAAAAATGATATAAGAATTATTTCGTATATATGTTTGGTAAAACTCCAGTTCATATTCGTATCCTGTCACGATGCGTCCCGGAAGATCAAGCAGCTGCTGAAAAGCCACCGGAGCAATCCAGAAA
>CAYSLG010000005.1:0-224 GCA_964431935.1 uncultured Gammaproteobacteria bacterium | reverse complement strand
GTGCAAGGATGACAAATAGCATAAAGTAATGGGTATAGAGGCCTAAAATAGCAACAATCCCATATTCTTTCTGTTTATTTTTCGCAAAAAAATAAAAAGACAGGACGGAAAGAAATGCAAACAGCGTATACATGCGCGCTTCAAACGCATAATAACTCAACAGGGGATTGAGCACAAAAAGAAAAAAAAGACATTAAAACACTAGTTGCACGAGCAAAAGCACT
>CAYSLG010000004.1:4499-23187 GCA_964431935.1 uncultured Gammaproteobacteria bacterium | reverse complement strand
GTATGCGTTATTGACCCGCACGGAGACCTCATTGACGATATCTTGAAATATATTCCGCCGGAGCGGGCGGAGGATGTTATTTATTTTGATCCTTCTGATACGGAGCGTCCCATGGGGCTTAATCTGCTTGAGGCAAACACCGAGGAGCAGAAGCATTTTATTACAACCGCTATTATCAACCTGATGTACAAGCTGTACGATCCCCAGAGAACCGGTATTATCGGCCCGCGGTTTGAACATGCGGTGCGAAACGCCATGCTAACGGTCATGTCCGATCCGGGCGCGACATTTGTTGAAGTTGTGCGCATCCTGACGGATGCAAAGTATGTACAGGAGCTTCTTCCCAAGGTGCAGGATCCTATTGTCAGGCGTTATTGGACAGACCAGATTGCTCAGACTTCGGATTTCCATAAGTCCGAAGTTCTTGATTACATCGTCTCAAAATTCGGGCGGTTTGTTACCAACAAAACAATAAGAAACATCATAGGGCAATCCCAATCCGCATTTGATTTCCGCAAAGTCATGGACGAGGGGAAAATTCTTCTCATCAATCTCTCAAAGGGAAAACTGGGAGAAGAAAACTCCAGCTTCTTAGGATTGACGCTTATTCCGAAAATCCTTGTTGCGGCAATGAGCAGGCAGGAAATTCCCGAACCGCAGAGACGCGACTTTTTCCTGTATGTTGACGAATTCCAGAATTTTGCAACGCCTGATTTTGCAACAATTCTGTCGGAGGCGAGAAAATACCATCTCAATCTGACCGTTGCAAATCAGTTTATCGGCCAGATGGATGAGGAAGTCAAGAATGCGGTATTCGGCAATGTGGGTACGCTGATTTCTTTCCGTGTCGGTGTTACTGACGCTTCGTATCTGCAGCGTGAATACCAGCCTGTTTTTGGTGAATCCGACCTTATCAATATTGAGCGGTTCCATGCATATATGAAGACAATTGTTGACAATGAGCCGGTTCCTCCATTCTCCGTGGATATGACAAAGGATCTTGGCAAACTTAAAGAAGAGGCAAATGAGAAGATAGCGCAGGCGGTAATCCAGCTTTCCCGCCTGAAATACGGCAGACCGAGGGAATTGGTTGAAGCGGAAGTTACACAGAGAGCAAGGCTATAAGAAGTGTAAGATTCAATGGATTCGATTATATTCACCATTGATCTTGAGCGAAAGTCGAATGGATCAAAATTCAAAGTGCAAAATTACAGTTCAAAATGTAAAATGATGTTCTATGCTTCAGGAATTTCAAACAACGCTTATCTCTAAAAAAGAAATTGCTCCTTCTGTTTTGGAATTAATATTTCATATTGAGAATGAAAAAAAATAGATTTTGCCGCGGGTCAATATGTTATTCTGAAAATCGGAGAACAGCGCAGGCTTTTTTCCATATCTTCTTCAAACGGAAAAAATGATAGTTTTGAATTGCTGATAAAACTGATTCCCGGAGGAATTGCTTCGGAATATTTTATGAATATTGCGGTCAAAGATACCGCACAGTTTCAAGGCCCTGCGGGACTTTTTACTCTTCGGGAAAATAACAGGAGTAAAATATGTATGGCAACGGGAACAGGGATAGCGCCGATATTGTCAATACTCTATTCACATTTACCAGAATATGAAACCACTCAATTTACTCTTTTCTGGGGGTTAAGAACGTTTGATGACGTATATTATCTTGAAAAACTGAAAGAATTATCAAGTCAATATCCCAACTTCCAATTCTTTATCTGTTTATCAAAAGAAGAAAATCTAGATAAGATATCCGAATCCGATAAAAAATATTTTATTAAAGGCAGAGTTATGAAAGGATTTGATATGTTACAGGTTACACGTTATACGTTATACGATTACTACCTCTGCGGAGGACGCGATGCCGTAGAATTCTGCCGCCAATACTTGCTGGAAAAACAAATACCGAAAGAGCAGATTCATTTTGAAAAGTTCTAATGACAAAAAAGATTCTTGTTACCGGCGCCGCAGGATTCATAGGCTCGCATATTTCCCAAAAACTTCTTGAAAACGGATATTCGGTAGTTGGAGTTGATATACTGGAAAAAAATCCCCGGCACAAGAATTTTCCGTTTCATCATATAAATATTTTGGATAGGAAAAAACTTGATGCGGCAATAAAAGAAAAACAATGCTCGCATATTATCCACTGCGCCGGAAAAACAGGAGTGAGAGAGAGTATGCGCAATCCTCTGGAATATTACGAAACAAATGCAGTAGGCACGCTCAATCTTCTGGAATCGGTCCGCATGCATAATCCGGACACAAAACTTATTATTTTTTCTTCTTCATCAGTATACGGACTGCAGAAAACAGTTCCTTTTTCGGAAGATATGCTTCCCAATCCGCAATCCCCCTACGGATATTCAAAACATATCATGGAGCTTTGCGCAAAGCAGTATGCGCACATATACAATCTGCCGATTATTGTTGTCCGGCCGTTTTCGGTGTACGGCGCTTGGGGAAGGGCAAATATGGCGCCGCACCGTATGATACGGGCGGCTGAAAAAGGAATACCGTTTGTCCGGTACGGCAATAACAAGAATAATAGGCGGGACTGGACATATATTGACGATTGTGTCGGGGCGATACTGCAGATAGTAAAACGCCACGATTTCAGCCGTTTTGAAATAGTGAATATCGGAAACGGAAATCCGGTTGGTATTGAAGACTGGATACGGATAATGCAGAATTACATACAACAGTATTTCAAAAAAAAGATACTTATTATCAAAAAGCCGGCAAACCGGGAAGAAATGCCCATAACGCACGCGGATACGAAAAAAGCAAAGAAACTTATAGAATATAATCCAACGACAAATATTGAAAAAGGACTGGAAAAAGTATTCCAGCATTATTTTCAACAGAGAGATACATATAAAAAAATATGGGAAAACAGATAAAAAAAATTATTTTATTTCAAAAACAATTTTTTAAAAATAGGCGAAACAAAATTATTTTTACAATAATTATTTTTGAGCTTATTTTTTTAATAATTTTGTTTTATCGCATATCAAAAGAGAAAATGAATGAAATTGAAATATTTTATCTCAACAAAGTTTATTATATTAACAAGCAAGTAGATGATTTGAAGCACTTTTATATGCTCAAAAATTCTCTTGGTAGGATTACAGATTTGACGTCACAACCTTCCTGGCTTGCCAATAAACCAGAATACACGATAAACAGCGACGGATTAAACGAGCTTCGTGACTACCAAATTAAAAAACAAGACGACGTTTTTAGAATAATAACACTTGGCGACTCTTTTACTTTTGGACTTTTTGTTGACACAAAATACTCTTGGCCAAAGCAACTGGAAGATTTGTTGAATACGACCTGTAAAAAAGAAAGACGATTTGAGATTATTAATTTGGGTCTTGGAGGGTATGACTTGCGTTATGCAGCTCAAATATATAAGGAAAAAGGAAAGAAATATGATGCGGATCTTATTCTTTGGCTGGTAAAAGACTCCAGTTTTCATTTGATAAATGAAAAACTGCTCCCATTAGTGAGATATTATGAACAAAAAATGGAAAAAAGCGATTATCTAAATTCAAAGTCGCCCGAATGGATAAATGTCTGGAAAAAGGTTAAAAAAGAATACTATAAAGATTTAGACGATGTCAATCCTTCAGAATATCAAGAAAAATCGCTCTATATTGTTGGTGATGATTTTGAGAAGCAAATTGTAGTTATTAATTTACCCGAATACAGTGCCGACAAACAAAATAAAGATATAATAAAAAAATTTACTCAATCCAGAAAATTGACGTACTTTTACGATAAACTGCCGAATATTATTAAGAATAAAGAAATATTTCCTGAATCCCATCCAGATATAAAAGGATATAGGAGTATTTCAACCGCGTTGTTAGAGTATCTTTTAGAACAGAATATAATTAAGTGTTAATTAATTGTTCTTAATGTGCAATTTATCCGAAAAGATGCCGAATCATGGACTCCGAAAGTTATTGAATCAAGAAACGTGCTGGGAATGGATTAGGTTCTGCTAATATATATGGCATGCAAATAAAAATAGCCTCTTTCTTATTTTTTTTATCTCTGCTTTTTATTAAACTTCCTCCATTTTATCCTGAAAAAAAAAAAAAAAACAGTTTGCTTACCAGTACAAGTTTTGCAAGGTTTATCCTTATTGGATTATTCGGATATTTCTTATTCATTTATTTCAAAAAAGGAAAAAAAATTTTTCAGGAGCAGCATATTATTTTATTTGTTTTTTTCCTCCTGTTTTTTTTCTTCCAGTCTGTTTCCATAGTTGGAGCAAAGAATATCCCTGCGTTTTTCCAATCCTATAAGCATCTTATATTCCCCGGAATACTCCTTGTTATTATTGCTGCAATACGGCCAAATCTGCAATTGGTTTTTCGTATTTTTGTCATATCCGCGCTCTTTAATTTTTTTTACCAGATGTTCATGTTTTTTTCTCCCGATGTATTCCGGAAAATAGCAGAGATATTTATTTTTCAGGATCATCTGGATTTAATAAAAATCAATCTTCAGAGATCGCGGTTGTATATTGAGACGTATGACGAAATTCTTATCCCGTTTATTTTTATCCTGCTTCAGGACAAAAGAATTCCGAAAATTATGGTATACGGGCTTTTTGGTATTGTCGTGATTCCGAGTTTGTTGTCAAATTTCAGGACGCGGCTTCTTATGCTTATTTTTGCTTTTTTTGCGTCTCTTTTTTTTATTTCAAACATACGTCTTTCGGCAAAAATAACTCTGCTTACCGTATTTGTCGGTTTGCTTATTCTCGGGTCGGTTATCGGAGGAAGGATTATCGGATTTTCTTTTGTTGACAGGGTTTTTTTGGGAAGCGAGGGAGAAGATGTGCAGACGGTTTCGCACAGATTTTCCAATATCAAAGGATCACTGGAAATAGCAAAAGCCCATCCTTTTTCCGGTGTTGGATTGGGAAATTATTACGAATATATTGAGCAGGCAAAAAAGAAATCGTTTTCCCTTTTCCAATGGAAGAATAAAGAGGCAAATATTGCGCTCACCAATCCCCATAACATATTTGCGCAGATTGCCGCAGAGACCGGGCTTGTAAGCCTGTTTTTTTATTTTTTTATGCTTGCGTATTTTGCCGTTTACGATTTTAAGATTCTTTTTTTGAAAAAGGACGATTTTACCAAGGGATGTATCATATCGTTCTGGACATTGTTCCTTTATTCCCTTTTTAATCCTGCAACGACATTCGGGTATAATGCATTGTTCTGGGGACTGAGGGGAATGGTAAATAACTCACCCATTGTGTCATCCTCGCGAAAGCGGGGATCCAGTCTAAAATAAAGAAGGTTGAAAATTATATAGATTCCCGATCGAGTCGGGAATGACATACATGATTTATGAGAATTCTTATTGACGGGCATATGTTGGGGAGGGGAGAGGGAGGGAATGAGCGGTATATAAAGAATCTATCGGATGCTTTGAAAAAAATCCCGGGGATACATCTTAAGATTTTTGTAGATCATTCGTATTATGATACAATTCCCCAAAAAGAAAAACATTTCTACTGTTTTTTTCGCTATTCCAATGATGCAACTCGGTATATATTTGATCTGTCCTATGCCGCATATTTGTATAAAGCCGATATTATCCATACGACCTATTTTGCGCCAGTTATTAAAAATGCGCGGATTGTTATCACGGTGCATGATATTTCTTTCAAGCCGTATCCGGAATTTTATTCTTTGAAGGAGCGTCTGCTGTTTTCGTATTATTTTCCGTTTTCTTTGCAGAGGGCGGATGCCGTCATTGTCCCTTCGCAATTTTCAAAAAAAGAATGCATTCGTTATTTCCCTCAATGCAGGAGTAAAATTTTTGTTACTCCGGAGGCTGCTGATCTGGTATTCAGGCATATTGACAAACAAAAGGCAAAGAATTATATAAAGAAAAAATACCATATTGACCGGCCGTTTCTACTTGCCTTCACGAGCAAAAATCCCAAGAAAAATATTCCCCGCGTCATAAAAGCATTTAATACGGTAAAAAAAACATACCCCGACATTATCCTCGTTATAATAGGAGAAAAATCTCTCCCGGCATCTTCCGATATCCGATATTTTTCTTCCATTTCAGATGCAGAAGTAAACTATTTCTATAGCGGCTGCGAGATTTTTTTGTATTATTCGCTCTACGAAGGATTCGGTTTGCCGATTCTTGAGGCGCTTGAGTGTGGAGCGCAAGCTATTGCCTCAGATATAGAAGTGCATAGGGAAGTTGGAAAAGACAGGATATTGTATGCTAATCCTTTTCAGCCGGACGATCTTGCGGGGAAAATAAGAAAAACATTGTTTTTGGAGCGTCAGGAGGCAATATCAAACTCCAGAGGTTTGAAGGAGCGTTGGGAGGCGACGGCGAGAAAAACTATTGAAGCGTATATGTTTGCTTTGAAAAAAATTCGAAATTAGAATATCGAAATCCAAAACAAATTTTAATGTTCAAAATTCAAATGGCGAAAAATTTATTTTGTATTTTTTATGAATATTGCAATGATTGGAATCCGGGGTATTCCGGTTATTTACAGCGGGTTTGAGACGGTTGCGGAGAAACTTGGCGTTGAGCTGGTAAAGCGCAAGCATGGCGTCACGGTATATTGCCGGAAGCCGTATGTCAATCCTTGTTTGAAAACGCATCAGGGAGTACGGCTTGTCGTACTGCCGGTATTCCGGTCAAAAAACTGGGAGACGTTTTTCCACAGTTTGCTGGCAACGTTTCACGCCTGCTGTATCGCAAAGCCCGACCTTATTTATTATTTCGGTGTCGGAAGCTCTCTTTTCAGCGGTATTCCGCACTTATTCGGGATAAAAACCGTTGTCAATGTTGACGGGCTTGACTGGAAACGGGAAAAATGGGGATTTGCCGGGCGGTTGTTTCTTCATATGTCCGAATATCTTGCGTCAATTTTGCCGACAGCCGTCATGACAGATGCGCTGTATATACAAAATTATTACAAGACAAAATTCCGGAAACGTGCACACTATATCCCGTACGGGTTTTTTGAATGGAAGGGAAAAAGCCCTGCATTAAAAAAGTATGAACTGGAGAAAAATAATTATTTCGTCTGGGTTGGCAGGCTTGTCCCTGACAACCATACGGAGGACATGATTCATGCGTTCAAGAATCTCAAAACAGAGATGAAGTGTGTTATCATGGGAGACGATTTATATCAAAGCGGTTACAAGAAGTATGTGTACAGGCTTGCATCATCTGATAAAAGGATTATCTTTACAGGATTTCTTGCGAGAAACGAATATGCATGTGTGGTAAAAAATTCGGGCGCATATATTGAGACAAAGCGTTCGTATGGCATGCATCCTTCTTTGGTTGAAGCGATGGGATTCGGCTGTTTTGTTATTTCATGCGACAATGACACACATAAGGCGATTCTGGGGGGCTGTGCGTTGTTTTACAAATCACATACAAAAAGCAGGGGGCTGAAGGAGAAAATGCGGGCATTTTTACGCATGCAAAAAAAAGAACAGGTACTTTTCAGAAAAAAAATACGGCAGCAAGCTATGCGACAGTTTTCATGGAAACATATTGTCGTGCAATACGAAGAACTGTTTCTGAAACTTATTCAATCTTCCTGACAAAAAAATCATTAAAAGAAACGCTGTTTGTTGAAAAAAGAGGGGAGGAATTGACAGTGACTTTATATTCTTCGCCATAAATCATCTGCCCTTTTTCTTCCTTTATTTTTATTTTTGCTTTAACGACAATGTTCTGCTTTGTTTCTCTTTCTATCTCATACGAGCGCCCGGTAAAAACATTGTCAACGGATTCAATATTTTTCACCAATTGTTTATCCAATACTTCAAATACGGTGTTTTCCCCATCATAATAGACATCTCCAATACGGATAGAATCATATCGGTAGGAAAAATCTTTGTAATACCCTTTTTCAAAAACAAGATAAACAATCTTATCTTTTCTGTTTTCGGCGAACGGATTTTTGTTTAATGCAATAACGGTTCCGCTTACCTGCGCCGAAGGAAACTCAAATTCCACAGGAGATCCGATTGTTATTGGTGACCGCTTGAAAGAAAATGCCCCGTTTTTTTTATCCGCGGAAACCGCAAGCTTAAGAGTGAGATAAATATCGTACTGATTTTCCGCCTTTATCGGATAAGAGCGGACAGCAATGATTTCCGCCGTGGGTTTTCCCAGAAGCCCCGTTTCTTTCTCGCCTTTTTTAAGCGCATGGACAAACCATATTGGCGGTTTTGCCGTTGACGCCCACCACAATCCTTGGCCCATCTTGACTTTTGCGTATATATATGTTGGTTTTGACGCGGTTATTTTTATAAATCCGGTAAAAAGAGTAAAGAAGACAATTGCAATAAAAAGGGAGAGAAGGTAATTATTGCGGATATATTTATATATATGTTTTATTGTCATGCGTATGTATTATAATACAAGTATGTTTGAATCTATAAAACAAATCCTTGCCCTGCTTTTCAAATCCAAAAAAATCTGGATTCTTCCGATTGTATTATTTCTTATCATTATTGCCCTTCTTATTATAAGCGTGCAAGTGTCTCCGCTTCCCATATTTCTGTATCCGATCATATAAGATCAGTTTAAAATGAAAAGTTCAAAGTTCAAAGCTGCGGTAAAAAATTTAAATAATGCATTTGTCTCATTTATTCTGGTTGTATTTTATTTTTCTGTCATAGGCATTTCATTCCTTATATACCGACTCAGTATATTACTAAGCTCAAAAAAACAAACAAATTCATACTGGATTGATGAGGTTGGAAAAGAAATAGATATTGAGAATTTTTATTCACAATATTAAATACGTTACACGTTTCACGTTATACGTTGTATGTATATTCTCGGCATTTCCGCTTTTTACCACGACAGCGCCGCGGTTCTTTTGAAAGACGGGGAAGTACTATGCGGTATGGAAGAAGAGCGGTTGTCGCGCATAAAACATGATAACAATTTCCCGTTTCAGGCTGTTTTATGGTGTTTGAGACAGGCGGGAATTACCATACAGAACGTTGATTATGTTGCCTACTATGAAAAACCGCTCTTGAAGTTTGAGCGCATACTGCATACGTTTGTTGAGACATATCCATATTCTGTCAAACCGTTTCTCAAGGCAATTCCCGAATGGATAAGCGAGAAAATAAAGATAGAATATATAATCCGCAAAAAGATTGGATTCAAAAAGAAAATTTTTTTTATACCTCATCATCTTTCCCATGCCGCAGCTTCCTTTTATACTTGTCCGCTTGACAAGTCAGCAATCGCAACGATTGACGGCGTGGGAGAATACGAAACAACAACCCTATGGCAGGGAGAAAAAACCGGCATAAAATCTCTGAAGTCAATCTACTTCCCCCATTCACTCGGGCTTTTGTACTCGGCGTTTACCGCATTTTTGGGATTCAGGGTGAATGAGGACGAATATAAAGTTATGGGACTGGCGGCATACGGCAAGCCTGTTTATGCGCAAAAAATCTATAGGCTTATTGATGTGAAAAAAGACGGAAGCTTCAGGCTTGATATGAAATACTTTGTATACCGGGAAGCATTCCGGATGTGGAGCGGGGAATTTGAAGCATTATTTGGATTGCCGAGAAAGCCCGCTGATCCTGTCCTTACCCGTCATAAAAATATAGCATCAAGCATACAACTCGTTCTTGAAGATATATATTTCAAGATCCTGAATCATTTGCACACTCTTACAAAATCGGAAAATCTCTGTATTGGCGGGGGAGTAGGATTGAACGCCCTGGCAAACGGGAAAATATACAAAAATACCCCGTTTAAAAATATCCACGTATTCGGCGCGGCAGGAGACAGCGGAGGAGCATTGGGAGCTGTATTGTATGCGCATAATGTGATATTAGGTCAATATAGAAAAAGATCAAATGTTCAAAGTTTGTATCTTGGGTCAGAATATTCTGAATATGACGGGAAACGCACAGCTTCTATGAAAAAATACGATGATAAAAAAGAACTGATTAAAAAAGTTGCACAGCTTCTTGCCGGCAATAACATTGTCGGCTGGTTTCAAGGAAAGATGGAATTCGGACCGCGGGCTCTGGGATCACGCTCCATTCTTGCCAATCCGAAGCAAAGATTCATGAAAGAAAAAGTCAACAGGATAAAAATCCGCGAACTTTTCCGGCCGTTTGCCGGCTCAATCCTCAAGGAGCATGTTCATGATTATTTTGATGTGCCGGAAAAAAACCATTGTTCCCCATACATGACATTTTGTTTTTCGGTCAAAAAAGAAAAGAGGAGCAATATATCGGCAATTGTACACAAAGACAATACGTGCAGAATACAGACCGTGTCGGAGGCAGACGGATTATACTATACATTGATACGCGAATTTTACCGGATAACGGGAATTCCCTGCATCCTGAATACGAGCTTTAACCTCAAAGGCGAACCGATTGTGGAAAATCCGCAGCAGGCAATAGACGATTTTTCCAAAACAAAAATGGATGCTCTGGTTATAGGGGATTATCTGATTTTGAAAAATGAAAAGACATAGGTTTCTTATTTTTTCCGCCTTTATTATTCTTGAACTTATTATTGCCGGTATACTGGGTTTGAGAATTTTCAGGAAAAACAATGTGAAGGGAGTGTCTGTTGCGATTCCCCTGCGGAAAGACCAATTGGTTTTCGGCGGAAGCAAAAATTTTCCATATTTCTACGAACTTAATCCGAATGCAAAAGGAGAAGATGTAAACAGCTGGGCAGCGCTGAAGGCGTCATATACAACAAATGCGGACGGTCTTAACGAAAAATTTGATTATTCTCCGGAGAAACCGGACGATGTATTCCGTATTATGACTCTTGGTGATTCTTTTACGTTCGGGTTATTCGTTGATACACCTAAAAATTATCCTGAACAATTGGAAGAATTGCTCAAAAATACATGTTCCAAAAAAAAGAAATTTGAGGTTATCAATCTTGGAATTGCAGGTTATGATATCCAATATACTATAGAGCGGTATAAGTTGCGCGGACAGAAATATAACCCCGACCTGATTCTCTGGCTTTTGAAAGATGACGACTTTCTGGAGATAAAAGATTTTGTATTGCCAAGACAATACGAATACGACAGGCAATACGCGCAATTGACGGAAGAAGAAAGAAAAAAGATGACACCCGCTTTTACACGTGCATGGGAGGAAAGCATACATAGGTTGGGAAGAGAATATATCGTGAACAAGCAAAAAGAATTTCTTGAAGATTTTTTTGGTCTATACAAAGGGAAAACGGTGTTTTTGTCGTTTGCGGCTATTGATAAAGAATTCAGGCGGATTTTATCAGATTTTGCAAAAAAGAAAGATAATGTATTTTACCATGACAATCTCGTTGATATATATTCGCAGAAGAATACCTACTTTTTTGACAAGCACCCGACGGGGAAAGGGTATGAACTTATAGCTGAAGATATGTTCAATTTTCTTTTGGAGAAAAATATTCTCATTTGTTATGAAAAAAAAGATTAGTGTTTTGGTTGTTATTATTATTCTGCAGTTATTATATTATTTCAACTTTCCGCCTTGGTTTTTCCCCGTGAAAAAAGCGGAAAAACCAGTATATTCATCCATTGACGTTTTGACATTAAAAGGCTGGACCGAGCAGGTAAAATTTCTTGAAAATATTACCGTTTTAGGCGGTATATTGTCATTGGACAATACCTTCGGACATGCGGTGAGCGGCAATTTCAGCTATGTTAACAGAATTGATGCATTGCCAATTGCAACCAATATGCACATAGATATTCAATTCAAAAAAATTGAAGGAAAAGCAATAACCGTCAACTTTGCAACCTCTCTTCCGGAAAATGCACAGGACTGGTGGACTATGGAAAAAGGCATGGAGTTAATCATATCCGACGGCAATCTCATACATCTGCAGTCTTTTGGCAAAGAGGTAAGAAGCAATGAAATTTTTAATATTGGCGAGCTTCCCCAATCAAGACGTATTCTGATTGATATTCTTGACGGATTTATTTCGGTAAAGGATGAAGGGGAAAGCGTACTGGGGTCGGCTGTCTTTGAAAACAATCCTTTTGAAAAAGCAAAGAAGCTGTACTTTGGAATAACAGTCAGCGCGGGAGGAATAGCAGAAATTGAACGGTTTACGTATAATTTTATTTCCAATGATTAAGCAACATACCGCTTTTTTTCTTTTGCTTCTTTTGGGATTTGTTATTAGACTGCAAACGGCGGCAAATACATTTTTATATAAAGACGAGGTTCTTGATTTTGAAATTGCCCGCGCTTCTTCCTTCAAAGACCTTTTTCTTTATAAGTATTGGGATATTTTTCATCCCCCTTTGTATTTTATAGTTTTAAAGCTGTGGACTTTTATCGGTACGGGACCTTTGTTTTTGCGAATTCCAAGCGTTTTTGCTTCCGGTATTGTTTTTGTTGAAGTATTTGTATTGGGGAAATTACTGCTTCCCGCTTCCAAAACATTTTCTTTTATTGTATTAAGTCTGTTTATTTTTTCCCACACGCAAAACTCCATTGGAGTTATGGTGAGACAGTATGGTTTTGAAATCATGTTTATGATGCTTTCGTTGATTTTGTTTTACCGTTCCGTTGCAGGAAAAAAGAATAATATTTTTTTTGTTGTGCTGGTTTATTTACTTGTTTTTTTCGGTGATTACAGCGGATTTTGGTTGATTGGAAGCTATTATCTCTTTATCATCAGCGCGTATTTTTTCAACATTATTTCAAAAAAACAAACGATTGATTTATTGCGCCCGATTTTCATTGCGACTTTCATTTTTTCCATATGGGCTGTATTTTTTCTTATAAAAGAACTCCCAAAAGCGTTTTCCGTAGTTAATAACGGTTTTTTTGGCGATGAGCGTTTTTTTATTAATGCGATTATCTATAACAGTCCTTTTTTTTCCGGGTCAACCGCATATGATGTGCCTGTATTATGGAAATTATTATCATTGCATTGGTGGAGTTTGATGCTACTTTTCATATCTTTTATCGGGTTAACGCTGTTTCTTTACAGAGATAAAGAGAAGGGTCTGCTGCCGTTCTATCTTTTTACCGCTCCGCTTTTTATCTCGCTTATATTCAGCGTTTTTTTTTACAAAATATTTGTAAATAGAAATTTGATTGTTATCAGTATTGCAACGCTTGTTGGTTTGGCGTATTTTATAGAATATTTGATTACGCGAAAGCAGGTGCTTGTTCGTATTCTTGGAATTTTTTTTATGACAATTTTGATTATTAATTTCTTGAACGGTTTCCCAAAACTTCATTATGTTGAGCAATATAATTGGGTTGTACTGGCAAAAACACTGCGGGAAAAAAGCGCCGGTTCAAAAATCAATATTATAACGCCTAATCCAAAATTTCTTCTCAAACCGCTTGCATACTACGGCAACATACTGTCTCCTCCGATTGCCGTCGCGGTCAAGACATATAGAAATACAAAAGAAAGCGATTTTTCTTCCGGGAGCATTTTTGTCGTGCGGTTTACAAAAGAATATTCTCCCCATGACAAAAAATTGACGCCGGAAGCTTTGCAAACCATTGAATTTTTATACCAATGCACAATGGAAGAAATCGGGGAAATTATTCCTTCGGTTGAAGCGTCGTATTGCAAGACAAATAATTAATCAACAAGATATGATATTTTCTTCATATATGTAAGCAAATCTTCTTCCAGTTCATAAAGTATTTTTTTCTCTGTTTTGCTAAGATCTGTTTTTTCCAGCGGGTCATTTTTTATGTTATATAGTTCTTTAACAGCGGGAGTATGGTTGGCATTCATTGTTGCTATCAATTTCCATCCGTCAACGGTTTGCACGGCTAATTTTTCTTCAAGAAAAAGGTCGGTTTCCGTATAAACTGTATGGGATACGTCTTTTCCGGAAAACGATGGGACAAGATTGATTCCGCGCATTTTTTGCGGGACTAAGGAAGAAGGGATATTAAGAATATCAAGTATTGTTGGAAAAACATCTATAAGGCTAACGAGATTATTAATTTTTTTTCCCGTATTTTGACCGGGAAGCCGGATTGCCAAAGGCACATGAGTAAGTTCATTGTACAATGTATGTCCATGCCATAATTGATTATGTTCATATATTTCCTGCCCATGATTGCTTAATAAAATAATAAGAGCATTGTTTGTTATTTCAGATTCTTGCAGTTTGCGAAGGAAAGGAGCAAGTTTATTATTCGTTACATATATTTGTTCATCATATAGAGATTTCCAAAAATCTATTTCCTGTTCATTAAGAGAATACTTGTTTTTCCAAATCCGGTCTCTTAGGCTCTCAAATTCTTCATTCGTTCCCTTATATTTTAATCCGTTTTTATCTTTTACATACATATATTCAGGCTTCAGATGGTCAAGTCCTTCATTATGAATATCAAACGTCTGCAAGAACAGAAAGAAAGGATTTTTTTTATTCTTTTCAATCCATGCAAGAGCCTTTGGCACGGTGTCATCAAGGCCGAAGGTATTTGTTATATTATTTTTCCGGATGGAATTGTAATAGAGATCAAATCCCTGTGCATATCCATATCTTTGATCATATGCTGCCCCATCGGTAAAAGCGGCTGTTTTATATCCGGCGGTTTTTAGTGTTTGGGGAAGAGTTTTTACACCAGACCCTAAATTTTTGAGAGAAAGTTTTTGTTTTTTCTCGATTTTTTTTCCTCTATAAAATCTTTGCGTCATTTTTGTTTCATGCGGATAAAGAGATGTCAGAAAAGACGAAAAAGACGGGCGCGTCCAAGAAGAAGGAGAAAAAGCGTTCATAAAAACATTTGAGCTTGAAAAAAACTCGTCAAGGTCGGGAGTATTATTGCGCTCGTAACCGTAATAATGAAGATTATTTGCTTTAAGAAGATCCAGAGCGATGATGATTACGTTATATTTTTTGGGAGCGAGCTTTGTTGTATAAGTTATATATCCAATAAAAACAACCATGATAAGTAATATAAAAAATAGATATTTCTTTAATAAAAAGGAAATGCTTGTAATTATTTTTATTTTTTTATATAAATATGAAAACATGGTATGAAAAAATATAAAAACATTTATAAGAAATATCCTTTTATTATCACAGTCGGGCTTTTTCTCGTTATTATTGTACAGCTTATATATTATTTTAATCCTCAATTTCAATTTTCCCCCGCGAAAAAAGCGGGAAATCCGATATATTCATCCATTGATGTTTTGACATTAAAAGGCTGGACCGAGCAGGTAAAATTTCTTGAGAACATTACCGTTAAAAACGCCACTTTATCATTGAATAACACATCCGGGCATGCAAAAGACGGTTATTTCAACTATGTTAACCGCACGGATGCAATCCCGTACAAAAAAGGCATGGAAATTGAGCTCCGGTTGAAAAAAACGAAAGGAGACAAAGTCTCGGTTAACTTTGCAACGGCAATTCCCGAAAATAACAACGAATGGTGGACAATGCAAAAAGGAATTGAAGTAAGAGTCCTGGACGACGGGGATATTTATCTGAATCATTATGTTGAAGACAGGAAAAACAAGGACGAATTATATTATATCGGCTTCCTGCCAAAGGACGGATTTATAACACTGGATTTCTCCGAAGATAGAATACTATCGGTACAAGATAAAGAGGGAAATGAAATAGGAGCGGCAATGTTTGATAAGGATCCGTTTGAGGGGGTTGGTTCTCTTTACCCCGGTTTGTCAGCCGGACCGGAAAGCGCCCTTGAAGTTTCCCGCTTTAAGATACAGGTTCCATAGCAATGAATAAAAAGAAAAAAGTAATTGTCATCATGCCTGCGTATAACGCGGTAAAAACCCTGAAAAAAACATGGCAGGCAATCCCCAAGGATCTCATAGACGGTATTGTCATAGTAGACGATGCAAGCAAAGACAAAACTTCATCAATCGCAAAAAAACTAACACCGTATGTCATTACCCATAAAAAAAATAAAGGATACGGAGGAAACCAGAAAACGTGTTATAAAGAAGCTCTCCGGTTGCAGGCGGATATCGTCGTCATGCTTCACCCGGATTATCAATATAACCCAAAGCATATAGATTACCTTATACAACCCATTCGGGACGGGGATGCCGACGTAATGCTTGGCAGTAGAGTTAGAAGCAGAGAAGAAGTGCTAAAAGGAGGTATGCCCTTGTATAAATATATCGGAAACAGATTTCTTACGTTAATTGAAAATATTACTCTCGGGCTAAGCTTGAGCGAGTACCATACGGGTTACCGGGCGTTCAGCAGGAAGGCTCTTCAGGAGATTCCTTTCAATACATTCTCAGACAACTTTGTATTTGACCAGCAGGTGCTTATTTCCGCCCGCGCGCTGAATCTGCGCATAGGCGAATTCTATACCGACTGCAGGTATTTCAAGGAAGCATCGTCAATTAATTTCATAAGATCGGTAAAGTACGGTATAGATATTTTATGGAATTTAATTATTTATAGTATCAATAAAGATTGGTTCAGATCTAAATTAATGAATTAAAGAATTGATGAAAATTTTTAAAAAAGAGCGGATATTGGTATTTTTACTTGTTTTAATCGGTATAGCACTGCGGATTATCATTGCAAAAGAAACGCAATTATATCGCGACGAGGTATATGACTTTGACAGCGCAAGGATATATTCCTTCAAAGACATTGTACTCTATAAATACTGGGATATTTTTCATCCGCCGCTGTATTTTCTTTTTCTTAAAATTTGGCTTCTTGTCGGGAATACGCCGTTTATTCTTCGCCTTCCCGGTGTTATTGCGTCAGGACTCGTTTTATTTCTCATACCCATATTGGCAAGAAAAATATTGCCGCACTCAAACATATTTCCATTCGTCTTTCTATTTTTCTTTGCTTTTTCCCGCACGCAGGCTTCGATTGGCGTAATGGTGCGCCAGTACAGCTTTGAAATACTTTTTATGGTACTGTCTCTTATCGTATTTCTTACGATAATAAACAAGAAACACAGCATGCATAAAAATGCATATGCGATCTTTACCGTTGTAAACATATTGGTTTTTTTCGGTGATTACAGCGGACTTTGGTTGATAGGGAGTTATTTTCTCTTTATTTTTATCGGTTTCCTTACGAAGATTATTGAAAGAAAAGCGCTGGAGTCCTTACTCAATTCTTTGTTGGTGTCAACGAGTTTTTTTCTTCTGTGGGCAAGCGTATTTTTTATTAAAGAGCTTCCCGAGGCGTTAAAAGTCGTTCACGGCGGATTTGAAAAAAACGGGTTTTCAGCTTTCCAGGCCTTGTTATTCAATATGCCTTTTTTTACCGGAGCATCGTTTTCCGACGTGCCGCTTGTCTACGGCATTACAAAAAGCATTATCCAATGGAGTTTTGCGCTTTTTATCTTTTCCATGGTCGGATTTTTTTTCCTGTACAAAAAAGAACAAAAGAATTTCCTCTTTTTTTTAGTGATGGCAACTGCGCCTATTGTTGTTTCTTTATCCGTAAGCATGCTGTTTTTCAAAATATTCATAGACAGGAACCTTATCATTGTAAATATAGCGCTTATTGTGGGTCTCGCGATATTTACCGCATATCTTATTGAGAACCGTCTTCGTATTTTCCAGATAATCGGCTTTTCTTTTCTTATGCTTTGGGGAATAAATTTCCTGGCAGATTTCCCCCGGCTGCATTATGTGGAAACGTACAATTGGCAAGGGATTGCAAGAGCGCTTCATACGGCAAGCAAAGGAAAGTCCCTATATATTCTTTCATTTTCTCCCCAGTACATGTATTACCCTATCTTTTATTATGATTCCGTATTGAAGCAAGACACCGTATACAGAGTTGTTGAATATGGCGATAATTTCAGCAAGCCGGTAAAAGGGGAGAGGATTATTTTTATGGGATTTGCAACGGAAAGTCTGCCAAAGATACAGATTAATAAAGATAGTATAAAAAATATAGCTAAAGAATTAGATTGTATTCTTGAAAGCGAAATTGCTTCTCCTGTATTTTATCTTGGAGTTTGTAAGGTAGATTGATCACAAGGGACAATATTATTTTTATTCAAATATTTGTAAACGTCTTCCATAATAATACCGTTTCCTTTTCTTGTCGGGTGGGGATCGGAAAAAAAGGCTGCATCCGGTATTTTATAGAGATTCTGGAGTTTGTCAAAAACAAATGTTTTCTTTCTTTCGGAAGCAAACTTCCGCAATATATTTTTGTATTCCGATTTTGTAAACTCAAAGGTTATAAACAAAAGAGAATTTTTGTAGTATTCATCAAATTGATTGAGAAATTTTTTTTGCTGTACAAGGATGGTTTTTGATCCGATTTCTTTTGCGACTTGATTTCTTGCAATTTCCCATGAAGGATAAAAATTACCTTTTTTTACTTGCCTGTCAAATTCTCCGCTTTCCTTCATCTTTTTTTGGATTTCCTGTTCGCGAGGAAGCATGATTTCAAGTATTTCCTGGAAATCGTCGTCTTTCAGAAACCATATTACAAGGTCGGGGTTATATTTCTGTCCGCGCAACTTATACCGCTCTATGCCGTATTGGATCTCATATCCGCCGACTCCCATGTTAATAACCTCAAATTTACTGATATTTTTGCATTGTATTTCCTTATTTAATTGATCCTCAAGCAGTTCTGTCCAGTTATCTTTCGTATCAACATACATGC
>CAYSLG010000004.1:0-4489 GCA_964431935.1 uncultured Gammaproteobacteria bacterium | reverse complement strand
AAGAATCTCCAAGCGCGATATGCGGTAGGTAGACGGATTTTTTTCAGGGGTATAATCAAATCGTTCATTCAAAGCGTCCGCATTGATGGTATATATTCCTTTATACGGCACCCAGTCGTTGACGTTGTCTATAGTATTAGGTTTCGGCTCGTAAAAATATTGGAGTGTGTTGCTTTGATTAAAAACAAGTTCATTTTTTTTAAACGGATTAATGGCGGTTTCCTTTAAAAAAGTTTTTTTATAGATCTTAGACGTTAAAAATCCAACAATCATTATTTGAATAAAAACTATACCATATATGTATATTTTCATATTCACAATGATTTTCTTAATTAAAATATGGAAAAAGATGTTTTTTTAATAGAATACTATACGATGTTAGCATTTTTTCTTCTGAAAACAAAAACCTTCTTTTTATAGAATGTTTGGCAAAAGTAGTATAGACCGATGAATTAGTAAGTAATTTTATTACGGCATCTTGCATTTTATTTACATCACCAATTGGGACCAATATCCCAAATTTTCCTTTCCCAAGAATTTCAGATGGTCCATACGGTGTATCGGTTGCAATAATAGGCAACCCATAAGACACTGCCTCAATAAGCACGAAAGGAAATCCCTCTCTTCTTGACGAATGAACAAATATATCCGCTTTTTCTAAATAGGTTTTAACATGATTCTTCCAACCAGGAAATGAGACGAAAGAATTTAAATGAAGTTTTTTTACAAGGTTTACGAGTTTCTCTTTTTCAGGTCCATGTCCAATAATTTTTAAATGGGTATTTTTATATTTTTCTATGATTTTTTTAAATGCAAAAATAAGTGTGATAAAATCTTTCTGTTCAACAAAACGTCCTATAGATACAATGATTTTCTTTTCTGTTTTTTTAAATATTTTTTCTTCAATTTGTTTTGGTAATGAAACTCCATTATAAATAGTGATGATTCTTTTTTTTATTAAAAATTCGGTATGCAAATGGTTTCGTAATTTTTTTGACACACAAACAACTATATCTGCTGTTTCATACAATATTTTTATAAATACCTTTAAAAAAAAATATAATATTCGTGGGGCTTTATTTAAAAGGGTCATTTTTAAATTATTTTGTGTGACAATCATTATTGGTATTTTATGAATTAATGAAAATAATGATATTATTAAAACAAGAATATTTGTGTAGACATCAACACTAATAATAAATTGAGCGGAAGAAAACGCTATTTGTTTTTTTATCCACATATAATCTTTGAAAAGGTAGTTAATAGTATTAAGAGAAAATGAATATACTTCTGTAAGGGAATTTTTCTCTCGGTGAAAGTTAATGTTTTTCGTTTGATATAAAGATATTTTGCGAAGCGCTGGTTTTTCTATAATACAAGGAATAATATTTATCTGATTTTTTGAAAAAAATTTATAAATATTCATTAAACTTAAAATAAATGTGCCGGTTCCGCCATCAATATTTTTACAAAAGACGATTATTTTAATAACTTTTTTTATATCTTTTTTCATACTTTGTTTCTTAAGCATTGCATAAATATTTTTTCATATTTTGTTATCATTTTTTCTGATGAAAAATAAAGAATTCTTTGAGCTGAAAATATCTGATATTTGTTTCTCAATTTTTTATCTTCCAAGAAACGTATTATTTTTTTTGCCATGGATAAACTATTTCCTATGGGGGTTAATATGCCATATTTTCCATCATGTAAAATTTCTCGGGGACCGTAAGGACTATCTGTGGAAATAATTGGCAATTTTTGTGTTATTGCCTCCAGAATTACATATGGAAATCCTTCATATAAAGAAGAATTTATAAAAATATCAGATAGCTTTAAATACGGAAAAACATTGTCTTTCCATCCAAGTAAGTAAATTTTTCTCTGCAGTTGTAGACTGTAAATCAATTCTTCTATCTTTCTTCTATTTTTTCCATCTCCGAGAATGAAGAGCTTTATTTTTTTTTCTTTTTTATAACATAAGGAAAAAGCTTTAATAAGGGTAAAAAAGTCTTTTTGATCTTCAAGTCTTCCGACAGATATAATTTTCAGTTCGTTCCCCATAAACAACAACTTTTCCCTTAAAGGTAGAGACTGGTTACTTAAAGAGATTGATTTATTTATATTTATGCCACAATGAATAGTTTCAACGTGTTTTTTTAAGGAAAAAAATTGATAAAAACTTTTTGACACCCCATAAGAAACTCCTATGATTTTATCATCTCTTTTGAAAAGGATGGAGCCGAAATATTGGAAAAGATAGCGAAATAGCAATATTTTTTTTGCCAAGATCGCATCTATATTATTATGTATAGTAACTACAACATTTATATTTTTGAAGTATGTATATTTCAAACATGCGGCAAGTATACTGCAATGAGAATCTATAGAAAGGACAATATCCGGACGAATTTTTTTGACAAGATTATATAATGAGAAAAATTCAACAGGGAATAAAATAACAGATAGAAGAGAGAAGTTATTATCACAATTATCCTTATTTGAAATATATTCAGAGCGGTATCTTTTAAAGTCTCTATTAATAACAGTAAAAAAATTTTTTTTTAATACGGCAATTTTTATATCTAATCTTTTTATTTTCTTTTTCAATTTTAAAAATTCATATAAATATGTCCCGGTTCCTCCTTCAATGTGGTGAGTTAAAACAAGTATTATCATATTTCTTTTGCAAATGAGATGAAATTATTACATCAAGCGCTGCGATTAATTTCATCAAGTAGAAAAAGAACAACTGTATTATAAACAATATTTTTCTGCAAAGCGGGATGTCCATATATCTTATTTCTCTTAACTTGGAATAAATCTGAATATCCCCCCCAAGATTAGTTTTATGATATCTGTAAGCAAAATCTCTTTTTTGTTTTCTGTAATATTCCAGCAGTGAATAATTATGAGAATGATATACAACACAACGAGGATCATATATTTTTACAAGTCCTTTTTTAATTATAGTTTGTCCCTGTAAAACGTCTTCAAATCCCTCGGTTTCCATAAACGGGTTTTTTATAAGATAAGATCGTTTATAGCACGCAAATACATTGGAAATAAAACTCCAGATAAATAGAGCGTTTTTATATAATGTAAACGGATGTTCTATATCTTGAATAAGGATAGGATTTTTCTTTAGATGAACATCTAATAATTTAAATCTCATTTTAATTTCCAGCTGGAAAAAAAAGGGATGATAAGGATAAGGAATATGTTTTCCAAAAATAGCAACGGTTTTTTTTGATATTTGAAAATCTTTAAAAAAATATTCAAATGCTTTTTTTGAATAAAGCATTGCATCAGCAGAAATAAAACAAATATATTTTCCTCGAGCAAGCTTCACCGCAATATTTCTCATTTTTCCAAAATTAAAATCACGTTTTTTAACATGATAATATCTTAGATTTGAATTTTTTTTTTGACAGGTTCTAATTATATAACTTGATTTATCTGTAGACTGTGAGTCTATAATCAATATTTCAGTTTCAAATTTTTTTGTAGAATGAGCTAATGTTTTTAGCAATGTATTAAGAGTTTTTTCTTCATTGTATATTAGAATGATGATAGAGAAAGTGATTCTTGGCATAATTTTATTAATTTTATGAGATATTCTACATTTTTTTTAAAAATTTTTTTATTTTTTTTATTTTTCATTGGAATAATAATCTTTATTATAGTAAAAACATATATCATAAATAATCAATACAAGCAGAACGTTATTATTATTTCCGTTGATTTGCTTCAAGCTCAACGTCTTTATACATACGGATATCCTCTTAATACGACTCAAAATCTCAATTCGTTTTTTGAAAAATCATATACGTTTTTGAATGCAATTACTCCATCTTCATGGACTTTACCATCAACAATTTCATTGCTTACCTCTACATATCCCAATAAACACAAGATGATAGCAATTTATAAAGAATGTGAAAATATAGCAGAAGCCTGTAAAAAGGAAATGAGGGTTTTATCTAAAGAATTAAAAACAATTCCAGAAATTCTTAGTTCACATGATTATGTGACTGCCGCATTTATTAATGGAAACATAGGTTTGCAAAAAAATTTTGGTATTAATAGAGGATTTGATTATTATTATCAAACTTATAAAGGAATAGGAAATGATGGACAAACTGATTTAACTAATGTGCTAGAAGAATTTTCCAAATGGATTATTGTCAATAGGGAAAAACAGTTTTTTGTTTTTCTACAAGCTTTTGATTTACATCAAGGTCAGTCTGACAGAATAGAGGATTATTCAAAAGTATATGTTAAGAAGCCGTATTTTGGAATATATAATGGAACAAATAAGGAATATATTTTTATTAAGGATAATATAGCAAGTAAAAATATATATCTAACTAATGAAGATGTTGCATTTTGGAGAGCTATTTACGATGAAAAAATTAATAAAGTTGATAAAAAATTGGGTATGTTTTTTAAACTTTTAGAAGATTTAAATTTATATCAAGATACGCTT
>CAYSLG010000003.1:16648-23302 GCA_964431935.1 uncultured Gammaproteobacteria bacterium | reverse complement strand
CAATGCGAATGCGGCGTTTTACCACTTAACTACAGGCCCGCAATTCTTAAAAGTTTTTTTGTACGCCCGAGAGGACTTGAACCTCCAACCTCTGGGTCCGGAACCCAGTGCTCTATCCAGTTAAGCTACGAGCGCAAAACATACCTATTATATATTACCTTACACCCCCGAGGAGAGCGAAATCAGATTACCCACCTCGGAGGAACCATCTCTTTGCAAATCAAAAATATAAGAAATGGTTTAAGTTTTGTTAATGTATTACAATACAAGAATGAAAGTAGCGCTTGTTCATGATCAATTACAGGAATTCGGCGGGGCGGAGCGCGTACTGGTCGCGCTCAAGCATATGTTTCCCGACGCAGACGTCTATACCTCCTTTTATAATCCGAAAACATTGGGAACCCACGCCAAACTTCTTGAAAACTGGAATATTACCACCTCATGGGCCGAAAAAGTTCCTTTTTTAAAAAAATTGTATTCTCCTTTGCGTTGTATCACACCGTGGATTTGGGAAAGTTTTGATTTCAAAGGATATGATCTGGTAATTTCTTCATCAGGATCATACATGTCAAAAGGAATTATCACACGGCCCGAAACTCTTCATATATGCTACCTTCATCACCCTCCCCGGTATCTTTATTATTATGAAACCGCAATTGAATGGCAGAAATACGCGCTTATCAAATTGTATGGACACCTGATAAATCATAGTCTTCGCCTGTGGGATTATCTTTCGTCCCAGCGCGTTGATTTTTTCATCGCAAATTCCCACGAAACCAAAAAAAGAATCCAAAAATTCTACCGCCGCGGCGCCGAAGTTATCTATCCCCCCGTTCACATTACTCAAAATCTCCCTAACTACTCGCCACTGACTACTAACTACTATCTGACTGTTTCCCGCCTTGCCCGGGCAAAACATATTGATATTCTTATCCATGCGGCAAATACCCATAAATTCCATCTCAGAATCGTCGGGACAGGAAGAGACGAACAGTATCTTAAATCAATCGCGGGTCAGACGATAGAATTCATGGGACCGTTGAATGACCATAATCTTCAGACAATGTATAAAAATGCAAAGGCGTTTCTTTTTGCGTCGGTTGATGAAGAATTCGGCATTGCGCCTGTTGAAGCTATGGGATACGGTTTGCCTGTTATCGCGTATAAAAGCGGCGGATTGCCGGAAACCGTCAAAGAAGGCGATAATGGATATTTATACGAAGAACACGATTCCGATTCCCTTATCCAAAAAATCAATCTTCTTGAATCTCTTTCCAAAGACGACTATCTTCGCATGAGAACATCCGCCAGAAAAACCGCAGAGCAATTTTCCGAAGAACAATTTGCAAAAAAAATATCTTCACTCATATCTTATCGCGTCCATCGGAGATAAGTCCGATGCTTTTTTGGCAGGAAGAACCCCAAAAACTATCCCGATAAGAGACGACACTCCCAGAGCAAGCGCAACAGACTGAATATTGATATATGCCGGAAAAATTTTCTGGACAAAATATATAATAATAAACGCAAAAGCAAGCCCGAGAATTCCCCCAAACAGGGAAAGAATCACCGATTCCATAAGAAACTGTGAAAGAATGTCAAATTTCCGCGCTCCGATTGCCCGCCGGATGCCGATTTCTTTTATCCGTTCGGTAACGGTAACATACATAATATTCATAATACCTATTCCTCCAACAATAAGAGAAATTGCAGCAATCGCAACAAGCACAACATTCATGACGTTAAAAATGGAGGAGATGGCATTCAGTATTTCTGTCTGTTCTATAACGGAAAAATCGTCTTCTTTATACCGTTTCAATAAAGCTTCTGTTATTTTTTCTTTCGTCGTCTGAATATCAATATCGCTTCTTCCTTTTGCAATTATCGTGATGAATTTTTTATCCGGATTTAATACGTATCCTGTTTTATAGGGAATATAAACAAACATATCAAAATCAGGCCCGCCAAATCCTCCGCCTCCTTTTGATTCCAACACTCCGATAACTTTAAAGCTTTGGCTTTCCGTCTTGATGATTTTATTCAACGCAAGCTCCGGACGTTCAAATAATTTCTCCGCCAGCTTCGGTCCGATTACGGCATATTTACTTCGTTTTTCAACGTCTTCTTTGGTATATAGTTCTCCGTATTGGGGCTTGACATTAAGCGCATCAAAAATTTCAGCCGAACTGGAATACAAATCTCCAAACTCAGTATTCTTTCCTGCCGAAATACTGATGGATTTTGTGTATACCGGGGCCGCATATTCAACTTCACGCACTCTTTTCAGTGTTGTAATATCCTTTTCATCAAACCGGACTCCGCCAAAAGCTCCCGGACCCGCGCGAAATCCTCCGCCCTGCAGGATTTTCCCCGGTACAACACGAAGCAGGTTTGTCCCCAGGCTTTCAAATTGGTCATTGATATATTTTTTCAAACCAAGGCCGAACGCAATCAAAAGCACAACCGATAATACACCTATGAGAATACCCAAAGACGTCAAAAACGTCCGCAGTTTGTTGCGCGAAAAATCAAAAAACGCCGATTTGAGTATGAAAACGAAATAACTCATGCAATTTCCCCATCCTTAATTTTTATAATTCTTCTTGTCCGGGCGGCTATATCATGCTCATGGGTAACAATAACCACGGTTATTTTGTCTTCCCGGTTTAATTCTTGAAATAATTTCATGATCTCCTCGCCGGTTTTTGTATCAAGATTTCCGGTCGGCTCATCCGCGAGGATAAGCTGCGGACTCATGATAAGGGAACGCGCTATGGCAACTCTTTGCTGTTGTCCCCCTGATATTTTATTGGGATATGAATGTTCTTTTCCGGATAATCCGAATCTTTTAATAATATAGCTTGCTTTTTTCCGGGGATCTTCTGCAAATAGTGTTCGCGAATAAATAGTCGGAAGCAGAATATTTTCAAGCACAGTCAGCTTATTCACCAGATTAAACTGCTGGAAAACAAATCCGACAAATTCATTGCGAAGCGATGAAATTTCATCATCGTTAAGCCGGGAAATATGTTTGTCCTGAATCATGACTTCCCCTCTTGAAGGATGATCAAGCAACCCGATAATATGCATGAGGGTGGATTTTCCCGATCCCGAAGGACCCATGATTGCGGTAAATTCTCCTTTTTCAATAGTTAATGAGACATTTTTTAAGGCAGTGAATACAAGATCATGGTCAAGCCGGTATTCTTTCCATACGTTTTTAAGAGTAATCATGAAGTTATTTGTCACTGACAATAATATCCTGCGCAGAAAGCCCCTTCAGCACTTCAGTGCTTCCGTCTATTTCTTCCCCCAAAGTAATAAATGTTTTTTCCTGCTTGCCGTTTTTTAGAACATACACGTATTTTTTCCCGCTATCCGATCTGATAAATGATGTCGGAATTGCCAACGTATCTTTTTTTTCTTTCAGAACAAAGCGGGCGTCGCCGGTCATTCCCAATCGGTACTGCTCTGCGCCAACGCCGGCAGGCATCAGTTTGACTTCATACACCTACCTGTTTCACCCTGTTTTGGGGTAAACGCAATATTGTATATCGTTGCCGTCACAGGATTTTGCGGATATGCGTCAAATTCTATTTCTGCCGCCATTCCGTTTTTCAGCTGTATAACTTCCGTCTGATCGGCAAGCGCAGAAAAGAAGATAGTATTCGGATTTACAATCTCAAATTGCGCTCCTGCAGGAGTAACATTGACACCGGCAAACGGAGCATCTACTTTTGTCACAATGCCTTCAATAGGAGTGTATAAATAGGTATATTCAAGTGTTAGGTTCTGCAGTTCAACATCCATTACCGCCTTATCCAGATCAAACTGGTTTTTCTCAAGAATTCTTTTCATCGTATCGGTAATCGCTTTATCCTTGTATGTGACAAGCTTGCTTTCTTCAAAGTCCCACCGTTCTTTGGAATAATCCCTTAAGCTTTTCTCAAGCTTTTTTTGTATTTCTCTTTGATCAAGCGATGCAATGCTCTGGAATTTTTTGACATACTCCCCTTCTTTGACACCTACCCAGTATAATCTGCCCGAAGTCTGAAACTGCAGGGTAACTTTCTCTTCCGCTTCAACTTTTCCGGAAAGGGAAAGAATATTTTTGAGTGTTTGTTTTTTTACCGCATATGATTTCTCCGTTGTTTTTTTGGATTGTAGGGAGCTTTGCCGAAAGAAAAATAGTATTCCAACGAGCAAAACAACCGGTAAAATATACCATTTTTTAAAGTATTTCTTCATAGCTTATTATACCTGAAAACATAGTATAATCATCTAAAATGAGAAATAAAACACTTGTTGCCGTTGTTGTATTTTTTATCTTCGGCGCTTTTCTGCGATTCTATCGCCTTGACGCATTTGTCACTTTCTTAGGCGACCAAGGGAGGGATGTGATCATCATAAAACGCATACTTACCCTTGAACATTTTCCCGCAATCGGCGCGCCAACATCCATTGGACAGGTGTATCTCGGTCCTTTTTATTATTACTTTATTGCCCCGTGGCTTTTATTATTCAATTTCAATCCTATTGGACCGGCTTTTGGTACGGCTTTCATCTCATCTCTTTTTATTATCCTTAATTTTTTCCTCGTGCGGGAAATTTTCAACCGCAAAACAGCTTTGATTTCTACAGCGTTTTTGTCGTTATCCGCAGTAATTGTTTCTTTTTCTCGTTTTTCCTGGAATCCGAATCTTCTTCCCCTTTTCACTCTTGTAACAATATATTTTGTAATCAAATCCTTCAAGACAAATCTGTCTATATTTTATATTCTTGCCGGAGCTTTTTTGTCATTCAGTATCCAACTTCATTATCTTGCTCTCATTCTGTTTTTGCCTTTGGTAATTGTATTTTTCAGCCACGCATGGGAACATAAGAAAAAAATAAAAGAACTATTGGTTCAATACGGATATTGCGCAGTATCTTTCTTGTTTTTTTCTTCGCCTCTTGTTATTTTTGACCTCCGGCACCAGTTTTTGAATACAAATAATTTTATCGCGCTCTTGAAAACGTCTTCCAATGTCGCAACAAACAAACTGACAAATGCTTTTGATGTATTTTCTTATTTAAACATATATACATTCGGAGCGAAATTTCACCCAACGGTGAATATCGTATTATTTTTTATTCTTGTTGCTTTGCTTGTTTTTTTTATTGTCCGGCTACATAAAACCATGCGGATATTTTTTATATTTTTTCTGTTTTCTCTTGTATCTCTTTCTCTTTTCGGAGGGCCGAAGTTTGAGCATTATTTGGGTATTTTATACCTTCAGTATTTTGTATTTCTATCGTATATACTGCATGTTTTATCCGATTCCCGTATTGGGACTGCGGTCATAGTGATTTTTATTGGAGTTTTCTTTTTCTTTAATATGAAAAATTATCATATTGACGGACAAGGATCATATCAGATTCAAACAGCGCAGGAGCGGGCAAAAATACTATTTGACAACATCACCGATACAAAATTTACCGTTACGTCGCTTCCGGTGCGCACATCAGACAGCACCTACCGCTATTTTCTGGAAATCTGGGGAAAGAGGCCTATTGAAAAAGACAGTCTTGAGAAGGCCAATGAATTGTTTGTCGTCTGCGAAGAATTCTGCTGGCCGATTGGCGACCCGCAGTGGGATATTGCATACTTTGCCCCCAATATTGTTGCCGGAACATGGAATATAGATAGTGCTAAAATATATAAATTAAAAAGGTGAACTTTGCACTTTTAACTTGAAACCTATGCATATTTCCCTCATCATTCCCAGTTATAATGAAGAAATAAATTTGCAGAAAGGGGTTCTGGATAAAATAGGAAACTACACAAAAGACCATCCGTATTTTTCAGAAATTATTATTGTTGACGACGGATCAACCGACAGATCAAAAAAAATTGTGCGGGAAAAATATCTTCCCCAATTCCCGAAATTCACATTGGTTGAAAACAAACACCAGGGAAAAGCATATGCGATTATTTCCGGAATCCGCCATTCAAAGAACGAATACGTCATGTTTTCCGACATAGATCTGGCAACTCCTCTTGAAGAATCGGACAAACTCATAAAAGAAGCGGAAAAAGGAACGCCAATTATTATCGGATCCCGCAACAACCAGAGGAAAGGAGCCCCTTTTGTCAGAAAAATAATGGCGGTTGGATTTATCTTTGTCCGCAACATCCTTATCGGACTGAAAGGAATCAAAGACACCCAATGCGGTTTCAAACTGTTTGAAAAAAAAGCAGCCCTTTCAATACTGGAGCGGCTTCGGGTATTCAACAGCAAGAAAAAAGCGCAGGGATCTTCCGTATCCGCGGGATTTGACCTGGAATTCCTGTTTCTTGCGAAAAAATTGGGATATAAAATTAAAGAAATTCCGGTCATCTGGAGACACGTTGAGACAAAAAACGTCAATTTTATGAAAGATTCCCTTGAATCTTTGAAGGATATTATAACGATTCGTTTTTTTGATTTGACCGGCAGATATATATCATGAAACGCTTTTCCCGGGAAATAATTATTCTTTTCGCATTCGCCTCAATTCTTGTTTTTTTTCAATTCAATACTATTCCCAAGAATCTTGCGTATGATGAGGTGGAATTTTCCCGTCTTGCATTGTCTCTTGAAAACAAACCGTATACGCCGTATAGCGATATGG
>CAYSLG010000003.1:15475-16638 GCA_964431935.1 uncultured Gammaproteobacteria bacterium | reverse complement strand
TTCGGAATAACAAACGTTGCTCTTCGTCTGCCGTCCGCCGTATTCGGCATCTTCACAGTTGTTGTTTTCTACCTTGTAATGAGACGTATATTTTTTGATTTTTTAACGTTACACGTTTCGCGTTATACGCTATACATTCCCCTTCTTCTCTCTCTCATCTTTGCCTCTTCCCATTGGTATCTCAATTTTGCCCGATTCTCTTTTGAGGCAACGTTTCTTTTATTCCTGGAATTAATGTCATTATATTTTGTGTTGAAATATACAAAAGAAAAAAATAATTTCAGTCTTATATATTCGGGCATCTTTGCAGGACTTGCTTTTCATTCATACACACCGGGAAGGATTTTTTTTCTTGTACCGATGTTTGTTCTTCTTATTGCGCCTCGCAGGGACAGAATGAAACAATGGATCAATAATTTTTTATACTTTCTCATCCCCTTTTTCATTGTTATTTCCCCCCTTTCCTTGTATCTTGCAGCGCACAGAGATACCCGCATAGAACAACAGTCATTTTTCATGGATAAAAACCTATCTCTCCCTCAAAAAAGTCAATTTTTCATGCAGAATATTGCAAATACCGCTCTTATGTTCCATGTCAAAGGAGATATAAACGGCAAACATAATTATCCCCTCAAACCAGCGCTGAATCCGGTACTGGGGATTTTATTTCTTGCCGGCATGTTTATTGCGTTAAAAGAAAGAAAAAAAACATATCATCAAATTTTTCTTGTATATTGTATTCTTTCCCTTATTCCAACGCTTTTTACGTATCCGTGGGAAAATCCCCATATGCTTCGCACCTTTACCGCAATTCCCTCGGTTGTCTATTTTATCGGCATTGGAATTATGTATTCTATAGAAATATTTCACCTCCAAGGTGGCCGCTCCGGCATTTTTCTTTTACTGCTTATTTTTATAATGACCCTTTCTACCCTCTACGAAATACGCACCTATTTTTTCTACCAGCGGAAAGTATTTATACAGGCATTTGAAGTAAAAGGAAAATTACCCGAAGTCCTGACCAAAACCAGGTTACAATTGTTAATAGAAGAATAAATTATAGCTATATGTCATTCCCGCGAAGGCGGGAATCTATAAAATAAACCATGTACAAAGAAAATCTGCAAAATCTTAAAAAGCATATTCCTTTTTTTGTTTTTATT
>CAYSLG010000003.1:4702-15465 GCA_964431935.1 uncultured Gammaproteobacteria bacterium | reverse complement strand
TCATGTTATGTTCTTGATCTTCATTTCTTTCTATTTTCTGGCGGTCGGATCAAAACTTATAGCTCATCCCACTCCTTTTTACGACTGGGATGAGTCGCTTTACGTACAGACCGGAAAAGAAATGCTGCAGAATAACTATTTTCTTTTCCCTGTATGGCAGGGAATACCATGGCTTGACAAACCTCCTCTTATTCCTCTCATGTACGGATTGATCATGAAAATATTTTTCTTCGTTCCGCCGGAAATTTCAACAAGAATATTTACCTTGGCCATCTCCCTTATTGTTGTATCGTTTATTTACGTACTTTACTATAGAGTAACCCGCAATAGATTTACTTCCGGTCTTGCCGCCGCGCTTACCGCATTTACGCCCATTTTTTTTCAACGGGCGCAAGTAGTTAATCTTGACATATTTCTTCTTCTCGGCTGGCTTGGATATGCGTTGTTTTATGAGTATTTTTTTGCCGGGGTGTTTTTTCTTTTTATTGCGGTATTCAGCAAATCCCTTATTGGTTTTTATGCTCCGGCGGTTGTTTCCTGTTTTTATATCTATCTTTTTTTCACCAAAAAAATTTCATGGGAAAATCTGAAAGAAAAAGCGAAAAAAATAGGTATGCAGACCGGAATCCTGTCCCTATGGTTTATCGCAATGTTTGCAATCTTCAAAGACGTATTCTGGAAACAGCATATTATTGAAAGCCATTTCAGGCGCGTTACATCCTCAATAGAATTTCATTTCGGGCAGCGGACATTTTATATTGATTTGGCACGGGAGCAGTTTGGCTTGTTTTTTTGGATCGCGCTGATTGGTCTGATTTTTACAATCATCCTGTATATCAAAAAAGAAAAAAAGCTGTTATATTCCCTGTTTCTTTTCCCCTGGTTTATTTTCTTAAATCTTACAAAAACAAAAATCTTCTGGTATTTTTATGCGGCAATTCCCCAGTTTGCTTTTTTATCTGCCGTTCCCCTTGAATTTCTTAAAAAAAGAAAGATTCTCTATATTGCCGCTTCAGTAGTATTGGTGTCAATAGGTATATACCAGTCGTTTATAAAACAGAATCTTTTTGCAAACATATATTCCCGCTATGAACCACATTATTATCTGGCAACATATGCAAAAGAAAACTGTAAAACACTGCATATTCTTATGAATAAGACGACTAGGAGCGATTTTGCAACGCTTGAAAACATGGGGCTTCTTATAACAACAACAAAATGGTGGGGAAATCATCCTTCCATTGTTTACTACTCGGAAAAACCTGTTTTCTTTTATTATGATAAAAAAGAACTTGCAGAAAAACTTCCCCGCTTGGAAGCAGTGTCATGCATAGCGGTTGAATCAGAAGATTTGGATATTCCATTCTCTGCGTATGATTTTGTGCAGACGCAACAATTCGGAAATACCTATGTTTTTAGAAGCCTGCCGTTGAATCTATAATATATTGGGGTCTTTGCTTTATCTCCTCATACATCCTGCGCATGTATTCGCCCATGATGCCAATGGAAAATAATTGCAGCCCTCCCATAAACATAACAAGAATAATAGTTGTTGCAAAGCCCGGAACCTGATTGTAATACGAAGTAAAAAATTTGAAATATACCGCAAGAAAAATGCCGAGAATGGAAAGCGTTAACGAACTCAAACCGGCATAAAACATTATTTGCAACGGAACATAGGAAAAAGAAAATATGCCGTCAAACGCAAGTTTGAATAATTTTGACAACGTATATTTGCTTATTCCCGCATATCGCGCAGAACGCTCGTATTCTATGCCAATATGCTTAAATCCAACCCAGCTGCGCAAACCGCGAATAAATCTGTTTCGCTCCGGAAGAGAATTGAGCGCTGTTACCACTTTTTTTTTCATAACACAGAAGTCGCCTGAATCAAGCGGTATGTCAATGGAGGAAATCGCTTTCAAAAGCTTATAAAACAGGCTGTATGCAATTCTTTTTGACAGAGACTCTTTTCTTTTTTTCCGCACCGCATAGACGGTGTCGTATCCTTCGCTAAGCTTGGAAAAGAAAAGAGGAAGTATTTCCGGCGGATCCTGAAGATCCGCGTCAAGTATGGCAGTATAATCTCCCGAACAATATTGAAGTCCTGCTGAAACTGCGGCCTGATGGCCGAAATTCCTGGAAAAATGTATTATTTTTACCCGATTATCCTTATTGTACAACCCATGCAGGATTGAGGCCGTGTTATCCTTTGACCCATCATTGATAAAAATAATTTCATAGCGCTTATCAAGCTTGCCAAGTGTTTTTTTCAGCCTTTCATAAAGGTGTAAAAGATTTTTTTCTTCATTATATACTGGTACAATAAGCGAATATTTCATGGATACATTATAATGAACGGTATGAAATTCAACAAAACATTCATTATTCTCATCGTTATTTTTCTATTTGGTCTCTTTCTGCGATTGTACCGATTGAATGATCTTCCGGGAAATTTCCATGAAGACGAAGTCTTAAACGGGTATCTGGGAAGATTCATCCTTGAAAACGGCAAGGATTTGTACGGCAATACCTATCCTTTGCTGTATTTCAATAAATTCGGCGATTACTACATCATTCTGCCTATGTATCTTTCGGGAATTGCAACGTATATTTTCGGCGTCAATGAATTTGCAACGCGGTTTCCTGCTGCGCTATTCGGCGCTCTTGCAGTTTTTCCGGTATTTTTCCTGACCCGCCGGTTATTTCAAAACACTGCAATTGCGGTTCTCGCTGCATTTTTATCCGCAATCACTCCTTGGCAGCTTGTTCTTGCCCGCTCAACAACCGAAGGAGTTATCGGAAGCACCGTATTTCTCTTTGGCGTTACGGCTTTGCTTACATCTATTGAAAAACAGAATATACGCCTTCTTATGGGTTCTTCTCTTTTATTCTTGTTCTCGTATTTTATTTACCACCCTTTCCGACTTTATACGCCCGTTATTTTCCTTCCCCTGTATTTTCTGTTCAAAAATCAGCTGAAAAATAAAACATTTTTCACCTATTTTCTTATCGTGAATATTATTTTTTTTATCCTTACCATATATATTTCCACAACATTCTGGGGAAAAGGAAGATTTGACCAAACGTCAATTTTCAGTCCTATTTCTGGAGTTTCCATCAAAACGCAAGAACTCATTTTTAGCGAAGGAAACCAGAAAATTCTTCTTGCCCGGACGTTTCATAATAAACCTATTGGTTTCGCGCGTGAATTTTTGGCGCAGTATTTTTCTTACACATCTCCTGTTTTCCTATTTTTACAAGGATGGGGGGGTTCACGATATATCATACCTGAACAAGGATTATTGTTTTTAACCTATTTTGCATTGGTTTTACTTGCTCTTATTCCCTCCGTTCTCATAAAAATAAAGATCAATATAAAATATCTTATATACTGTGTATTCCTTCTCATTATCGCTCCTATTCCTGCGGCATTTACCGTTGTCGGATCGCCCAACACCCACAGGGCTCTTTTTTTCAGCTATATTTTTATCATATTTGCCGCTTTTGGTTTTTACAAATCTTTTTTCTTTACCTATAAACGTATTCCGCTCGGATATATTCTTTCTTTCTTTTTACTTCTGGAATTTGTTTATTTCTGGCATCAGTATAGCTCTCATACGGATCTTTACAGCAGTGTTTTTCGCAATGACGGGCAAAAACAAGTTGCTTTATTTGCCGCCAAAAAAGAAAAAGAATATGAAAAAGTATATCTGCCGTCAGAAGGGGCAATGTCATGGTATTATCTTTTTTTCAATAAAGATTTCAATCCGTCGTATGCCGGCCGTTTCCGCCTTGATGCGCGCATAGACAATACCAACAATACCTATTATATTGAAGACAGCTGCCCGACACGCGTCATAAGTGACAGCGAACTGAAAAAAAATATCATCGTGCTTGACCGCCATAGCTGTCCCTCGGATGAAAAAAGATTTGATATATTGACCAGAATATATGATGTTAATGAATTATTAGCCTATAAAGTATTTATCCCCAAACAATAACTATGTTTGACGTCTTGCAATACAGTGCATTTTTCAAAAAACATTTTTCCCGAAAGGATGTATTTTTTGTCCTCGGACTTATCGCTCTTTTTTTTATTACGCGGCTTATCAATCTGGAGACTCTTCCCATTTTCAGCGATGAGGGAATTTATATCCGGTGGGCAAAGGTTGCGTGGAGAGATGCCTCATGGCGGTTTATCTCTCTTACCGACGGACGGCAGCCCCTGCAGACATGGGGAACAATACCATTCTTAAAAATGTTTCCCGATAACGCCCTGCTTGCCGGAAGACTGTTTTCCGTTGCAACCGGTTTTTTTGCATTTGCCGGAATATTTGTTCTTTTGTATTATCTTTTCGGCAAAAAAACTGCGTTCTGGGGAAGTTTTCTGTATATCTTTACTCCGTATTTTTTGTTTTACGACCGCATCGCGCTCGTTGACTCTGCAGTTAACGCTTTTTTTATCTGGATTTTCTTTTTTTCAATCGTTCTTGCACGAACCATGAGACTTGATATCGCGCTTATTTTTGGACTGTTTGCAGGAATTGCTCTTCTTGCAAAATCCTCCATCCGTATTTTTCTCGGCCTTTCCGTATTTGCTCCGATTCTCACACTGCAGAAGTTAAACAAAAAAACATTCTTTCGTCTTTTGAATTTTTTTATTTTATTTCTTCTTGTTATTGCATTGGCTCTTGCCGTATACAACGTACAGCGTCTTTCCCCCTATATGCATTATATTGCGCAGAAAAATACGACATTTGTCATGACGTTTGACGAATTCTTAGAACATCCGTTCGCTGTTGTATTTTCCAATATGAGGATTATCCTCCAATATGTTTTTTGGGAATTGGGATTACTCATTGTTCCGTTCAGCATTCTTGGATTTGTCACGTTATTTAAAAAAGACCGGATGCTTTTTGTATATCTTCTTATATGGCTTTCCGCTTCTTTTTTTGCCATTGCATTCTTTTCCAAAGTTATTTTTCCCCGCTATCTGATTTTTATCGCGTCAATCGCCGCTATCCCCGCATATTTTTTTATTGCTGAAATAAAAGCAATGAAGTGGAAAATAATCTCTCTTGTATTTGTCGGTGTATCCTTTTTATATCTTGATTATGCAATACTATTTCATCCGAAAACAATCTTTTTCCCTCCTGTTGACCGGGGACAATATATTGAGGGAAATACCGCCGGATGGGGCGTACGGGAACTTATGGATTATGCGCGGGAGAAATCCAGAGAAAAACCTGTCATTCTTCTTGCAGAGGGGAATTTTGGTCTTATTGGCGATGTTCTTGACGTATATGTAAAAAAAGGCGATGCAATTGATATCCGCGGGTACTGGCCTCTCCAAAAAAAGGAACTTCTTGCAAACCAGAAAGAACTGACAACACACCATGTCTACGCGGTATTTGCCCAGCTTCGGGAGTTTCCTGCAGACTGGCCGCTGAAACTTATAAAGAAATTTGAAAAGCCGAATAACAGCCCTGCGGCTATTTATTTTTTTGAACTTACTCCATGAACCAAAGGTTTTTTGTAATTATCGCATCAATTCTTCTTGTTTTTTTTCTGGGGAAAAACCTTAATCCGTTTGACCGGACAATGTTTGACTTTCATGACGAATCACAGCCTGCGCGCATCCAGCAGTTTACCCTCAATATAAAAAATCTGAAGATTCCTCCCCGCATCGCTCCTGATTTTTCTTTTCGCCTTGGTTATCCTGTATTTAATTTTTATGCTCCTTCCTCGTACTGGATAACTTCGGGAATTCATTTGCTTGGATTTGATATTGCAAGCAGTATTAAACTTTCTTTTTTACTTGCTTTGTTCACGATTTTTATGGCAATGTACTTGTTTCTGCGATTATTTTTTCCTTTTTTCTCATCGTTAATCGGAGCGGCATTGCTTGTATCCTCCCCATGGATAGCGGTTGAAACCTTGATACGGGGAAATCTTGCCGAAACATGGTTTCTTCCTTTTTTTATTTTCAGCCTGCTTTTTTTATATAAAAATGCCCAATCCAATTCTCCCCTGATTTTTTTCCTGACTGTTTTATCCATATTCTTTACAATTACTTCCCACAACATTTTCATCCTCGTCTCTCTTCCGATTTTCTGCATATTTGCTCTTATAAATATGCATTGGAAAAAAAACCTTATTGCAATCGTGCTGGGCATTGCGTTATCTTCTTACTTTCTCCTTCCCGCATTTGTTGAATTGCCGCTTACCTACGCAAAAGAAATCGCAAAAAATACCAATTACCAGGACCATTTCCTGTGCTGGTTTCAATTCTGGAAAACTCCGTACTGGGGATACGGAGGGTCTGTCCCCGGTTGCATAAATGACGGTATGCCGTTTGTGTTGGGAAAATTGCTTATTCTTGCCGGAATAGGAGGAATAGCGGTATTTTTAAGAGCGCAAACAGATTACTCACCTCGGGTGAGCATACTATTTATTCTTATTCTTACTTTACTTTCAGCTTTTCTTTCCACCTATTCTTCCCGATTCATCTGGAATATTTTTTCTCCCGTATTTGCAATTTTTCAATTCCCCTGGCGTTTCAGTATCATTACCATTTTCGGGTTGGCTTTTTTTGCATCTTTTTTATTTGCGAAATTTGAAAAAACATTTTTAAAAATATTGTATTTTTTTATTATTGTATTTATTTTCTTCATCAACTCAAAATATTTTGTGAAATTTAACATTACCGAAGAAAAATTCAACGAAAATTTTCTGTCCCGCACGTTTATTGAGAAAAGAGTTGTTTACAAAGTCTCGGAATATCTTCCGAAAACCGTTGATTATCACGAATGGCTCGCGTACGAACCGCAATCTGACAATAGTCAAAAATCAGACGCATTCCTTGAAGAAGGATTATTTCTTTATGCTCTGGATAAACAACCTGTTTCCATTCTTTTTGACACTCCTTTTCATAAGAAAGCAGAAATATCATCAAAAAAAATCCTTCTTAATCTTCATTACTTTCCGTTTTGGAATATCCGTATTAACAGCCAGCCTTTTATACCCGCTGTCTTTGACAAGCTTGGCCGGCCTATTATAGAGCTTCAAAAACCTGCAATCGTGGAAGTTGAATATCAACAAACAAATACGGAAAAAGCAGGTAATATAATAACAATTACCGCATTTGGAATTCTGATAACCATTTTGATGAGAAAAAACCTATGGAAACGGATCATTACTTAAAGAAAAAAACAATTGCCAGCGCTCTTAGTTTATTTTTCCAAAGCGGATATTCTGCGGTTCTTGGATTTGCGGCAAATTTGATATTGACGATTGTTGTCTCCCCGGCAATCTTCGGCATATATATTACGGTTCTTTCTCTTATTTCCGTTCTTAATTATTTTTCGGATATCGGTCTTGCGGCGTCGTTAGTCCAAAAAAAGAGATATCCGACGAAGATGTAAAAACAACCTTTACCATCCAACAGCTTTTAATTATTACGGTAATTGTTATCGGCATTGCCGCAGGCGGATTTGTACAAAATTTTTATAACCTCCCCCAAGAAGGTTTATATCTATATTGGGCGCTTCTTGTATCTTTTTTCCTCTCTTCCCTCAAAACAATTCCGTCAATTTTCCTTGAACGAAATGTCAAATTCCAAAAAATCGTCATTGTGCAGATAACGGAAAATACGGTATTTTATATTGCCGTTATTATATTTGCCCTGCTCGGGTTTGAATTGCGCAGTTTTACCTATGCGGTGCTCTTGCGCTCTTTTACCGGGCTTGTTCTTATGTACAGCATTGCATGGTGGAAACCGAAAATCGGCATATCAAAAGCAAGTTTGAAGCAGCTACTTTCATTCGGCGCCCCTTTTCAGGCAAATTCTTTTCTTGCGCTTTTTAAGGATGATCTTATCAACTTATTCTTAGGGAAAATTCTCGGATTTGAAATACTCGGGTATGTCGGCTGGGCAAAAAAATGGGCAGAATCTCCGATACGCATTATTATGGACAATGTAAGCCGTGTGCTGTTTCCGGTTATTGCGCGCATCCAGCATGACAGGGCAAAAGTCGGCAGGCTCATGGAAAAAATTTTCTTCTACCAGACACTTATTCTTACTCCTGTCATGATTATGCTTGCATTCGGCATGAATACCCTTGTTGAGATCATACCGAAATACGGCAAATGGTCGCCCGCAATCCCCCTTTTTTATATTTTTATTATTTCCGCATATATTTCTTCGTTTTCAACCCCGCTTATGAATCTGTTTAATGCGCTTGGAAAAGTAAAAATATCATTTATGTTTATGGCGATATGGACTGTTGCAACCTGGATGCTTACTCCTCTTTTTACCGCTGTTTTCGGCGCATACGGTTTTCCGATGGCGCACTTTATTTTATCCCTAAGTTCCATCTTTGTTATTTTTCAGGCAAAAAAACTTGTTTCTTTCGGGTTAATGAAAAAAATTACCCCTTCGCTTGCCGCCGGCGCAATTATAATAGCAGCCTCTTTTATTTTCCCGCTTGTCCGGTTGAATTCTCTTTTTTCCCTTTTTGAATTTATCGGATTTTCTGCAATTGCCTACTATCTTATTCTCCTTTTTTTCTTTAAAATAAATCTTATAAAGGAAGTTCAAGCATTATTTTCCCATGAATAATATCGCTGCAATTTTCGTTGTAAAAAACAATCCTCCCCATATCGAAAAATCATTGGCCTCCGTAGAGCTTTTGGCAGATGAAATTCTTATTGCGGATATCGGCATGGATACGGCTCTGAAAGAAAATCTTTCAAGGAAAAAAAACGTAAGAATTATATCAATAGAACGCGATGTACCTTACGTTGAGCTTATCCGTGAAGAACTGACGCAAACAATACATGCGGACTATATTTTTATCCTTGATCCTGATGAAATAATCCCTGCCGATTTGATTTCGTTCCTGAAAAAAAATTATCTGCAGTATGACTATGTTAGAATTCCAAGAAAAAATATTATTTTTGGAACATGGATACGGCACAGCAGGTGGTGGCCGGATTATCAGATTCGTTTTTTCAAAAAGGGCATGGTGAGCTGGCCGAAAATAATTCATGCCCAACCGGACGTACAAGGAAACGGGCTGACAATTGACCCGAAAGAAGAATTTGCCATTATCCATCATAACTATAAAAATCTTGATGAATATTTCTCAAAAGCGGTACGATATGCGAAATCAGAAGCAGAAACATACCGCAGGAACAATGAAAATATTACGTTTGCCGCCACGGTCAAAAAAGCAATTCATGAATTTATCAGCAGATTTTTTTCCCATCAGGGATACAAAGACGGATCGCACGGATTTATCCTTGCATTCCTGCAGATGATATATTATTTCCTCGTATATTTTTATTATCTGGAATTGAAAAAATTTGAGGCGGATGAAGATTTTTTTAAGGGAAGCTCTCATTTTTTCAAAAAAGGATACAAGGAATCCTTATTCTGGAGGCAGAAAGAAAAAAAGGGACTATCCCTTAAAGAAAAACTTCTTGAAAAAATGCTATAGATTTTATCTCAACAACTTTGTCCAGTCGGCAATGGGAGCTTGGTTAACCAGCATGAAGTTGACGGTATAGAAATACAAGGCAGGAGAGGACAGAACAAATGCCCATGTAAATTCGCGCGAGGTAAGACACTGTTCAAACTGCAGAAGAAACAGGGGAAGAAGCGGATACATAAACCGCGTCACATCGCGCTGGGGAATAATTGTCAGGAACAGCGTATAAAATAAGGCCAGATAAAACCAGCTCCTGTTTTTACTCCTGAAAAGCGACGTAACCAGCATAAACGCACCCATAAAATAAAAAACAATATCCTCAAGCCACGCGGTCCCTCCCCATGTATTCATATAATTGAATTGGGAAAACGGATAATAAAAGAACAAATTATTCTGCTTTTCCGCTTTGAAAAAAGCGAAGAAATCACCGACGCGGTAGTAATAAAATACAGACAATACAATAAACGCGAGAGGAATGAGAATTATCCAGAAATGGCGCAGTTGTATTTTTTCTTTGCGCCGGAATGTATTCTCAACAACATCTCCAACATATGCGGGAAAAAGAAATAAAGCCTGTATTTTTGTAAATACGGAAAACATACCCAGAACAGAACTCAAAAAATACTGTTTGTTATTCCAAAAATGCAAAGACAGTAACATAAGAAGAAGCATCAGCGGCTCCGGCGCAATAATGCTTCGCACAACCCAGAACCGCGGGGGAAATACCGTAAAAAGAAGCGTCAGAAAGAGCGGTCTTTTTGTATATGTTTTCGCAATATTGTAAAACACGATATTAAGCAAAAAACCAAAGACCAGATTCATGATCAGGCCGCTTTTGAAAATATCAAAAAAAGGCGTAAGAAGCTTCATAGACAAAGGGAACAAGGGAAAATGAGCGGTATAGTAAATCGCATGGATGGGAATGAAAATCAGGTCTTTAATAATATCCACGTCATACCATGATTGCGCAACAATAGCATAATGAGGCCCGTCCCAATTTTTTAACACATTGGCAAACCCCGGCTCTTTAATAGTAAGAAAGAAAAATTGGGAGAATTTGAAAAGGAAAGGAATATAGATAAGAAAAATCGGGATAAACGTTATCAAAAAAATAAAAAACAGCTCCTTCCACGATATTTTAAAACCTTGCATATTAGAATTTAGATATTATTTGGAACTTCGAATTTCGGATTTCGGATTTATAATCCGAACCATTTCCTCTTACCAATGATACCAAAAAACAGAATAAGAGAAATAAGAGAGATTCCG
>CAYSLG010000003.1:3664-4692 GCA_964431935.1 uncultured Gammaproteobacteria bacterium | reverse complement strand
CATTGTAAGTAATCACTCCCCGGTATGCCGGGTCCTGGAATTGAATGAGAGCTTCTTTTCCGTCAACATACACATTCCATCCGGGAAAATAAAAGGTATAGTCTGCCATGCGTATGTCTGTTTGCGCGTCTATCTCATATATTCTTTTTGAGTTTTTTATAACCTGTTTTTTTATTTCCCCTGTGCCTTCAATAATATCCGCTTTATTTGACTTGACAGGATAATCCCTTGTTGCGCTTGTCCATACGGTGTTCAGGATATTCCCGTGCAGATTTTCAACGGTAAAAAAATACGAGGAATCGGAATAAAGCGTGTAGTTTTTGCCGTATAGCTGGGGAAATCGTAAGAAAGAAATGATAAAAATGAGAATAAATATTAGTAGTTCATTTGCCTTTTTTACACCCCCGAGGTAAACAATCTGTTCCCGTTCTCCTCGGGGGTATTTATCCCGGAGGCGCAAAAAATATTGTTCTATTAAATATGCAAGAACGATTGGAGGAAGAAAGATAAAAGACGAGAACAAACGCCACTGATGCTGGGTATTGCCAAGGATATTTATTGTCTGATAAAAAATACTTCCGTACCTGCTCATGAAAAATATAAGAATGAGTGAAATTATCAAGGAGAATTTAAAAACACCTCCGAGGTGGCCGTTCTGACCGCGGACTCCTCGGAGGTGAAAAACAGAGTATATAAGATACAATCCTCCGATAATAAGAATTATTGTTTCCAAAAGACCCGCCTGGATAAAATGGCCGCGGGGAAAAACATCGCCCCGGAAAAAATAATACCAGTTCGGATCAAAAAAATTCTTCATAGTCATAAATTGCTCCGGGAGAAAATGATTTTGGGAAAGGCCGTAGTAAAAAAACTTCATATTCAAAGTAAGGGGCACGATAAAATATCCGGCAATCCCCGCACCCAAAAGCAAACCGGCGATAAAAATTAGAGATAACCGCACGATCTTTTTTCCACCCAGAAAATTCCAAAAAGTTCACTCACTTCGAACCAGCGGCTTTCCGTGATTA
>CAYSLG010000003.1:0-3654 GCA_964431935.1 uncultured Gammaproteobacteria bacterium | reverse complement strand
CATATGGCAGGAAAATAAAAGCATAAACAACCATCATCATCGGGTGCGTCAGCATGATAAAGGCAGAAGAAATAACAATAAGAATAAATCCTTTCAGGGCATCTTTTTTGGCAAGCCAATATATCCCGATCAAAAGAAGCGGAAGAAAGACGCTTGCAAAAAACTCCGGCAGAGCTCCCCGAATATATATGTTAATAATCCTGTACGGGGCAAAATTAAAAAGAAAAGCGCCTAAAAACGCGCTTTCCGGACGGAAATATATGCGAAGAAAAAAGTAAAAGAACAGAGCGGATAAAAATGCGCCGATAAAAAATACCAGATTGTACGACGTAAGAACATTATGGACTGCAAAATTTATAAACGCTCCCAGATACGAAGTTGTCTGCTGCGCCATGAGTCCAAGAGGCATGCCGTAATTTGCAAATCCGTCCGTCCATGCAACGCGCAATTCCCCCTGACTCAAACTCTTAAAAAACATCGCGATATTGGCAAGGTGAGTCGGGCCGTCAAATGTCACCGGCCGGCCTTTTTCCAGGAAAAGACCCGAAACCAGGATGAATGATATAATGAAAATGTGAAACATACAAAAAACAAATCAACTTTTTTTATTATAGCAACCCTCGTTATTATTATCTCTTTCTTTGTATTTGTCCCAAAAATATCCGTACGCCTGTTTCCCGCAAGACGCAGCGCCATCTGGAAAACATTCATTGCAAAAACCATTGCGGATAAAAAAATAGATCCGAAAGCGTTTTGGGAATTCAGGGAATTTTACTGCCCGGGATATTTTGATTTCAACCGCAATGCGCCCCTTGAATCTCCTTTTTTAACATACAACTGCGATACTCTCACGAGTTCTGATTCGTTCACCCTACAAAATACCATTACGTCTTTTTTGCAGGAACAGCCCCAAAAGAGCATCTTCCAAAACGATTCATCAATTATTTTCCAAAAACAAAATACCGCATTTATCATATTTGTTCTTCCTATTGAAGAAATGGAAAAAGCAAACGGGTTTTTTGATTATAAGGAGAAGGATAAAGAGCTGGTGAAAGGAAAATTTTGGGTTAATACCGCTTCCGTCACCTTGAATAAATAACGGTTTCTCCGTTGTCAAATATCTGCTGAAAGTCCGTATATCCGGCAGATCCCAAACACCCGTTAATAAGACCGTCATAATAGACTTTATTTTTATAGACATAGTCAACTTCTTTCAATACGGTGCAGTCTCCGCTTTTTATTCTTTCCAAACGCTTTTTGTAATCCACACCGGTAATATTGAGAACATGGACATTGGTAAGATATGCCTGTTTTCCGGAAAACGCCGGCACATACGAATTATCCAAAGATGCAAACATCGGATACTGCGGGGTTAGTTTGTTTTTTATTTCCGGATCCGTTCCGAAAATCGGCGTATATACAATTCCTTTCGGCTGTTTTTTGAGAAATTGCAAGGCTGTCATTTCTTCTTTTGCAATATAAGTTGGGATTTTCCATGGATTATATGCGGTCAGGATATCGTAATTCCCGGGAAGACTGATGAGAATAAGGAGGACGCCGATTGCGGCGGGAATAATCTTTTTTTTCATCCATAGCGAATAAATAAAATCCGCGGTAAAAATATTGGCAAGAAAAATTGCGTAATAAAAAAACTGTATCGTATTCCACCACTCGCCTTTCTGTATAAATAAAAGCGGCAGTAGAGTTGCAAATGCCGCTGTTGAAAAAATAAGAACTCTGAAACTATCAGCCTTTCTTTTTACAGCCAAAAAGAAAAAATATATGAGGCCGAAAAATCTTACCCCCAAATTAAAAAATAAAAAAAGAAACGTGGAAAAAAGCTCTATGGCAAGAAGACGCGGACCGAATCCGTGCGCGTACAAATAATACCGCGCATACACCAACTTCTCGATATAAAAAAGAGACGGTTCCTCAATCATGGCATGCACATGCGCAAAAGGAGAAAATATGAATATTGATCCTGTTTTTGAAGCGGAAAACGGGTCATAAAACACAAATACGGCAAGAAGGACAAAAAATCCAAGAATAGAAAGCTTTGCCAACCATTCGGATATTTTGATTTTTTTTATATCGCGCATAAAACATACAACAAGATAAAAACCGACAATAAATAAAGAGATTACTCCGCCGTAAAACTTCAAACCCAAATTGACAAAAAGAAGCATTCCCAAAAGAAAGCTTGTTTTTGCGGTATAGTGCCATTCCTTAACAATAAGAAGAATCATAAGGAGAATAACGAGCGAAAATGCGAATTGGAGATTGGTTGTTGTCAATCCCGCCTGCATGGAAAGCGTTCCGGCAGATCTTTCAAGAGTTTTATTGTGATACAGCGTAAAAAAATACCCGAATGATCCGCCGAAATAGAAAAAAATCAAAAGAATAAACGAATAAAGGGGAGAATTTTTTATTTTCCGTGCAAGCATAATTGCAAGACAAGTAAAACCGACAAACCATAGAAGAGGCAAAATCTTAAAATACATGATACCTGCGGATATTCCTATTTTCGTAAACAAAAAAATAACAAAATCAAGCAAAAAATTATAGCCGCTCAACAAAGCGCCGGCATAGGAAGGATGGACAAAAGGAAACGAGTTGAATGAAATATTCGCCAGAGCAAGATGCCAAATACCGTCATGTTCCTGAATCCCCCAGAAATAATAGCCGCATTTTTCAGCAAGGCAGAAATAACTTCCGCTCAAGAAACTGATAAGCAGATGAAAAACAAAACCTGCAGAAACAAGAAAGACGAGGTATGGTTTTCTTTTGATATAATCAATACAAGCTGTAATATGACTCATACACTTGCGGTAATAACGGTTGTCTACCAAAATTATAGTATACTCAAAGATTTTTTTGAGAGTCTTGCAAAACAGAAAAACAAAAACTTTCGCTTGTTTATAGCAGATCTCTCCGTAAAAAAACAGGATATAAAAAAACTGTATCCCGAATATTTTAATACCACAACAACCATACTGTCTTCAGCAAATCTCGGCTATGCGCATGGAGTAAATGTATGCCTGCAGGAAGCGGAAAAACAAGGATTGGAAACATTCTGCGTCTTGAACAATGATATTTATTTTGAAGGAGATTTCATCGGCAATGTTCAAAAATCAATAAAAGAGCATCCGTCGTCTTTGATCGGCGGAAAGATTTACTATGCTCCCGGATTTGAATACCACACAAACCGCTATACAAAAAACGAATGGGGAACCGTCATCTGGTATGCGGGAGGAAAAACAGACTGGAATAATGTCATAACTTGCCATATCGGCGTTGACGAAGTTGATAAGGGACAATTTGAACAAAATAAAAAAACAGATTTCATCACGGGCTGTCTTATGTGTTTTGATAGCAATGTCGTCAAGAAAATCGGGTACTGGGACGAATCGTACTTTTTATACTACGAAGATGCTGATTATTGCGAGCGGGCGCGAAGAAAAGGCCTGAAATTATACTATGACCCTTCGCTTGTCATCTGGCATAAAAATGCCCAGTCAACAGGCGGATCAGGATCAAATATTCATACGCGCTATCAGGAAAAAAACCGCTTCCGTTTCGGCATGAAGTACGCGCCGCTAAAAACAAAACTTCATCTTATTAAAAACAAATTGTTTGATTGAAAGATTAACGGAT
>CAYSLG010000002.1:18110-23318 GCA_964431935.1 uncultured Gammaproteobacteria bacterium | reverse complement strand
GAGGAATAAGACGCTCAATAGTTAATTGAAGTGTTGATTTGTTGCCGATGATTTTTTCAAATTGTTTGGGCGATTTTTTTCTGGACAACGGCCAAAGCCGGGTTCCTACTCCTCCTGCAAAAATAATTGCTTTCATAGAAATATTACCCGTCTGTCAATTGTAAAAACGTCTTCTCAAATTGAGATTTTTGAAATAGCAAAAGGTGTTTCTGTGCTGCCTTTTGAATATTATGTTTATCATTGTAAAATGCCGTCTGCAATCTTTCAAGCGCATTCTGTAAGGATTCTTCTGTTTGGCGCTGAAAAAATATGCCGGTTATATCTTCAAGAACCGTCTCCAATGCGCCTCCTTTCCCATAAGCAACAACCGGACAGCCAAAAAACTGGGCTTCAAGACACGAGTATCCGAAATCCTCTTCCTGCGGCATGATAAATGCCTGCGCATTGGAATAAAGCTGTGCAAGCATTTCATCTGAAATATCCTGAAAAAAGAGTATGGTTTTACCCGCAATCTTTTTTAACTTTGGCAGTTCTGTCCCTTTACCAACAATCACAAGCATTTCTTTTCGTTTGTTAAAAACCTTAATTGCCAAATCAATTTTTTTATATGGCTCCAATCTTGAAACAATAAGAAAAAATTCTTTTCCCGCTTTCGGATTTTGTATTTCGGATTTCGTATTTCGGATTTTTTCCCAGTACGTACCATCAAACGGCGGATAAACAACTCCAGAATCACGCCGGTAATACTTTTTACAGCGCAGCGCAGCTGCTTTTGAAATAGATATAATAGTATCCGGCCTTTGTGCTGCAATATAATCCCAGTTTCTCCATCCTGCAAGAAATGGCGCAGATATGGTTTTTGAAATGGAAGACCGCATATAATCATCAGTCATACCCCAAAAATAACGCGTTGGAGTAAGCAGATAACATATATGTTTTGTGTGCGGTTTTGTAATAATTGATTTTGCAAAAGAAGAAGTCACCGAAATCACACTATCATATGAGGAAAAGTTAAACGATTCAAACGCGTAGGGAAGAAGCGGAAGCAATAATATCCGGCGGTTTTTTATAAACCCCGGGGCATGCTGCAGAAAAGAAGTTTTTACCGAAAGCTTTCTTGCCCATGAAGCCTTTTTTTTATCATAAAACGAAGTAAAAAAATCCGCCTGCGGATACAACCGTGAAAATGCAAGAAGCACTCTTTCTACACCTCCCCATGAATCCAGCCAATCATATACTATTGCAATATTTTTCATATATTTTTAAAGTTTGCTGCGCCATTGCTTCAAAAGAACATTTTTTTAATATATTTGTATAATCAACCTCTTTCTTTTTTAAAGAAAAACCTGATATTTTTTGGGCAAGATCATCAATATTATACGGATTGAATGCCGTGTAATTATTTCCCAGCAATTCCCGAAATACCATGATATCCGATGCAATAATCGGCAAGCCGAAATACGCGGATTCAACAATCGGCAAGCCGAATCCTTCGCTCAATGACGGATGAACCAGAGCACGAGCGTTTTTATAAAAGAAAATTACCTCACCCGCTGTATTTCCCGGAAAAAATCTGATTCTGTTTTGCTGATTCAATTTTTTCACAAGACTATTCAATGATGTATAAAAATAATCTCTCGGTCCGACTAAGACAAGGCTCATATCTTCCTGCACCCGGGCAAATGCGCGAATCAATCTATCAATGTTTTTATGAGGATAAAAATTCCCGACATAAAGAAAAAAGTTTTTAATATTCCAACCTGCAGGATGCAGGCTTTGGGAATGTAATAATTCATAATTTATCCCTTCATATGTTACATTGATTTTTGACTTAAACCGCTCCCCGTATAATGTAGTCAATTGGTTTTTTACCGTCTCCGTCGGAGTTAAAATATGCACAGAATGTTTTACTTGGTGCGCAAGCATGTACGAAAGAACAGCATGTTTTATTTCATATGTAATTTTACTTTTTGTAGAAGCCTTTCCTGTTCTAAAAAGAAGAGGAGTCACATCGTGTATTGTTGAAATATACCGTTTACGATACAGCAGGGGATAGCTGAAATACGTAAAATGCATAAGGTCAAGATTGTCCCGGTATAATACTCCGGCAAATCCTATCTGCTCTGCTATACTGTGCCACGGATATGATACGGGCCTCACATAAAAATGTTTATTGGAAAACACAATATTTTTTGCATCTTCACGCATAACATACACGTATACTTCTCTATCGCCGGGGAGCTTTTTCTGCAAATAATGGAGGAGATTGCGGATATATACACCAATACCCGTTTTGAAATAAAGCCGCGCGTCAATTCCTATTCGTTTCATGAATATTTTTTCTTTAGGTCAATGAACGAGAAAATAATATGCTGGACAAATTTCGGATATACTGTCCCATAATGCTTGCGATAAAAAATCTTCATAGCATTGTAAAAAAATTCTTTTGTACGGTTTTTTGTCTGCTGATTATTTGTTTTTAATCCACTCGCATATTTCAGATGAAGTACTTGAAACAGTGGATAATAGATAATCGTATATCCCATCTGTTTTATTTTGAATGATAAATCCAAGTCTTCTCCGTACATGAAAAAATCTTCATCAAATCCTCCCAGCTTATCAACAATGCTTTTACGCGTCAGGTAAAATGCTCCTGTGGGAGAATCAATTTCGTGAATAGTGTTAAGCGACTTATACGTCAAGTGATACCCACCGAATAATCTTCCTAAAAAAGGAATATTCCCGAATAATTTTTCCAGTTTTGCAAAATAACAGAATGCATTCCATACTGTTGGAAACCCCCTGTGAGAGGCGGGATCAATAGAGCCGTCATGTAACAGAACTTTTACTGTCAACGCTCCAATATCTTTATGCTTTTCAACATATTCCAAAATATTTTCAATATCAATGCTGTCAATCATTACGTCTGAATTTAGATATAAAATATACATTCCGTTTGCACGCTTTACTCCTTGGTTGTTTCCCTTTGGGTATCCTGCATTTTCCGTATTGAAAATGAGGCGTATTGCAATATTTGGAAAATTTTGTTTTTTTTCTATATCCCGAAGCATTTCTGGCGAACCATCACAGGAAGCATTATCAACAATAATAATTTCAAACTGCAGTTTGGGGTAACGCAGGAGATTTTTTACAAGCTTTCTGATACATTGCTCTGTAATATCTTGCGTGTTATATGAAAGAATAATGATAGAAAGATTAACCATACTTTAGATAATACCATACAGTATATTAACGCTTTGGAGATTGTTTTTGCCTTCTTGCTTTCCCGCCGGATCCAACAGAGCGCCTCTCTCGGGTACGCGGATCTCGGGTGAGTAATCCTTCTTTCTTAAGAATGGGACGATAAGTATCTTTATCTACTTTTTCAATAGCCCTGGCTAAGCCATGAGAAATCGCCTCAAGTTGACCGTTTTTTCCTCCACCTGTTGCAATAACAGATACTGCAAATCTTTTTTCGCTATTGGAAACTTGAAGCGGTTTGAGATATTGCGCTTTCTCAAACGCATGTGAATATATCGTTTCTATTGGTTTTTTATTAACAACTATTTCCCCTTCTTTTATAACAATGTCCCCAACTGTAATCTGTTTTTCTTTTGCGGTTAAATACAGCCGTACGCGTGCAACTGCTTCTTTTCTCCTGCCGACGGCTTCATAATACTGGATGTTTTTCGTTTTCTTCGCCATAATATATACTTCTTAAACTTTTAACTTTGATCCATTCGACTTTCGCTCAGGATCAATGGTGAGTATAATCGAATCCATTGAACTTTGAACTTTAAACTTGTCTTCATGCGGATGTTTCCCATCCTTAAAAATAAAAAGTCTTGCCAATCTTTTATCCCTCAGCTTATTTTTCGGCAACATACCTGAAATAGCCTTTCTTATAACTTGCGTGGGATCTTTTTGCATGAGTTTTTCCGCTGTAATACTCTTCAGTCCACCCGGATAACCGGAATACTGCGTATATAATTTTGACGTTAATTTTTTTCCGGTCAAAATCACATCTTTTGCATTTATTACAACAACATAATCTCCCGCATCAAGATACGGAGCATATGAAGGCTTGTGTTTTCCCTGCAGAAACATTGCTGCTTGAGGAGCAACTCTTCCTAATACTTTTCCTTTTACATCAACAATACGCCATGTTCTTTGTATATTTTTTTCCCGCGCCGGTTTTGTTGATGCTGTTAAATGTACCATAAAATTTTATTTTTTCTTTTCAATAACAATCGGGTCAACCCATTCAAGACGTGCAATAAACGATCCGTCGGATATACGCCTGGGAAGTTTTATCAAACGCACATATCCTCCCGTTCTTTTTTTGGCAACAGGTCCGATATCGTTAAAAAGAATTCTGAGCATTTTTACGCTTCCCAATGTTTTTAAAAGAAAATTTTTATTTGCCTCGCTTTGTTCTTTTGTTTTTTCAACTATTTTTTCAATATGGCTTTTTAATATTTTTATTCTTTTTTCCGTTGTTTCTACTTTGCCGCCTGTCAGAAATTGTATGGCCAATTTGCGCAAAAGCATTTTTCCCGCATCTTGCCCTACTCCGAATTTTGTTTTTTTTATATTATGTCTCATATGACAAAAAAATTACACCAATTCTATATCCATTTTCTTTAATTCGTCATCTATAAGGTGAATAGATTTTTTTCCCAGACCTTTAAGCGTTATCAATGACTCTCTTCCCTTTTTGATAAGATCTGCTACTGTTTCTATATTTTCTCTTAACAGAGCATTTATCACTCTGGAAGGAAGATTGAGTTCGTCTATGATAATTTCATCATATTTTTTCTCAATTTCCTCCTGTTCTTTTTCTTCTGTTCTTTTTTCCTGGGTAACCGGAACGTCATTGCCGGAAAGAATGTGGTTAAAATGTTCAGATAAAATAACCGTTGCTTCGCGAAGGGCTTTTTCTGGAGCTGTTGATCCGTCTGTCCAGATTTCAAGAATAAGTCTGTCATAGTTTGTTTCTCTTCCAACACGCGCTTCCTCTACTTTGAAATTTACCCGTTTTACCGGAGAAAAAAATGAGTCAACCGGAATAAAACCTGCTTCTTTTTTTTCTTTATCCTCTGCTCTCGTATATCCCCTTCCTGTTTCAACGATTGCTTCTATTTCAAGCTTTCCCTTTTCATCAGTAATTTCTCCGATATATACATCGGTATTAATAACTTCTGCCTC
>CAYSLG010000002.1:0-18100 GCA_964431935.1 uncultured Gammaproteobacteria bacterium | reverse complement strand
CGCCTTTTATTTCTTTTGCATAAATCTTTGATCTTCCTTTTACTTCAATAACCATACGGAATGTCCCTTCTCCGGGCGTTTTAAACCGAAGCTGTTTTAAATTTAATACAATGTCCAACACTGATTCTTTTACTCCTTTTAATGTAGAAAAAAGATGCGAAGCTCCCTCTATCTTAATCTGCGTTATAGCCGCTCCTGTCAAGGAAGAAAGAAGGGTTCTCCTCAATGAATTTCCCAAACTGTGTCCAAAGCTGAATGGCAATGGTTCAAAAACAAACTTTTCATAATCGGCAGTGCCGTCTTCCCGTTTAGTATAAAAATTTGGACTGAACATAAAAAAAAATAATTTTTAATAAATCAACTACTCCTAACGTGAATAATATTCAACAACATCCTGTAAATTAATAATTTTTTCAATATCTTCTGTTATTGGCTCTTTTACCATTTTCCCTGAAAGCCCTTTTTTCTCCAACCATAGAGGAATAAGTATCGTCTTATTTTCCAATATTTGCTCAATATACGGAATCTTTGAACTTTTTTCTCTTGTAAATGAGACAACCTCACCTTGTTTTACTTTATAGGAAGGAATGTCTACAACGTTTTCATTAACTCTCATATGCCCGTGATTGACCAGTTGTCGCGCGCTTGCTCTTGTTGGCGCAAATCCCAACCGGTATACAATATTATCAAGTCTCTTTTCAAGCAAATAAACAAGGTGCAATGCTGTATTTCCTCTTTTTTTTACTGATTCTTCAAAGTAATTTTTCATTTGTTTTGCGGTTACTCCATATAAAATCTTCAGTTTTTGCGTTTCCTGCAATTGTCTTGCTCGTTCGGAAAACTTTCTTCGCGATCTTGCTCCATGCTGTCCTGGTATAAGATTCAACCGTTTTAACAACCGCGCCTGCGCTTTTGATCCGGGTGTTTTTAATCCAAGATCAGTCGCCGCCCGTCTTGCTACTCTATTTTTCGGTCCCGTATATCTCATGTTTTTTAGAAACTGTGAACTTTTAACTTTGAACTTATTTTACACTCTCCTTACCTTGGGTGGTCTGACTCCATTATGAGGAATGGGTGTCTTATCAATAATTTTCTCAATTTCAATCATTGATCCTTTTATGGAGCGCAGAGAAGCTTCTCTTCCCGGACCGACCCCTTTCACAAAGACAACAGCTTCTCTGAGTCCATATTGCTCTACTGCTTTACGTAAAACCGCCTCTGTTGTGGTTGTTGCCGCATACGGCGTTGATTTCCGCGTTCCTGAAAATCCATGCATGCCGGATGCTCCGTATCCTAAAGGATTTCCTTTTTCATCAGTTACCGTAACAATAGTATTGTTAAATGTTGCGGTAATGTAAATTCTTCCTTTTTCAATTGTTATTTGTTTTTTCTTTTTTTTCATAGTTATTTTTTTGCTGCCGAAGTTTCTGATGCTCCTTTTTGTTGTCCTTGTTCCATCTTTGCCCACGCTTCTTTTCTTAACGCTCCCACGGTCTTTCTTTTTCCCCGCTTTGTTCGCGCATTGGAGCGGGTCCTTTGTCCTCTAACCGGTAATCCCTTCAGATTGCGCATACCGCGATAACTTCCAATTTCTCTTAATCTTTTATAGTTTTCTGCCAGCAACTCTCGTAAATCTCCTTCAACTTTATAATTTTTTTCTATAAAACTCGTTAATTTTTTAATTTCTTCTTCTGTAAGATTTTTTACTTTTTTAGTACTTTCAACTCCTATCTGTGTCAATATTTTATGCGACGTCGCCCATCCAAGACCATATAATAATGTCAGCGCATAATCAATATTTTTACTATCCGGCAATACTATTCCCAAAAGTCTTACCATTTTAAATTCTGAATTATAAATTCTAAATTATAAATTTTTTATCCTTGTCTCTGCTTATGCTTTGGATTTTTACAGGTAATATATAATCTTCCTTTTCTTTTAATTAGCTTGCACTGGGCACAAATTTTTTTAACCGACGATTGTACTTTCATAATTATATTCTATAGGTAATTCTTCCTCTGTTCAGATCATACGCCGTAAGCTCTATCCGCACCTTATCTCCCGGCAATATCTTGATATAATTTTTCCTCATTTTTCCTGACAAGTAACATAAAATCACTTTTTCCGAATTCACCAACTTTACGCGAAACAAGGTGTTTGGAAGATTTTCAACAACCTCTCCTTCAACCACCAAAACATTACTTTTCATAAAGAAATCATTATATCATAAAACCAATAAAAAATATACCGGTTTATGATGTTAAAACAATCGTTCCCTTATCTGTAATCGCAACCGTATCCTCAAAACAGGCGGTCAAACTCTTGTCTTTACTGATGATGGACCATTCTTTCCCTTTTTCGTGCGCAATTTCTTCTGTTCCCATTGAATAGATCACTTCAATCGCCAGCGCCAAACCAGTTCTCATTTTATACGTTTTTTCTACCTTCTTATCCAAATATCCTGGGACAAATGGGTCTTCATGAAGCTCCTTTCCTACTCCATGACCGGTGAGGGCTTTTAGAGCAAAAAACTTATTTTTTAAGAGCTCCTCTTCAATACATTGGGAAATTTCCCCAAGATAACGATTGTTCTGTACTTTTTTTATTGCTTTTGCAAGCGTTTCCTTCCCTGTCTGCAGAAAACGCTGTGTTTCTTCATTGCTTTTACCACCGACAACAAAAGTTGTCGCATAATCCGTATGAAATCCTCTGTAATATATCCCTATATCAACGGTTAAAACATCTTCTTTTTTTAATATTCTCTTTGATGGAGGTGTATGCACAACCTGCTCATTTATCGGAAGACAGGTGCTCCATGTATAGCGGGGGACTCTTTTAAACGAAGGTTCTCCTCCGTTTTTTTTTATGAGCTTTTCCGCTTCTTTATCAATGTCGTTTGTGGTCATTCCTGCCTGTATTACGGGAAGAAGTTCTCTTACTGTTTCCTGCAATCGTTTTCCTCCTTCAATCATGAGTAATATTTCTTCTGGTTTTTTCAGGTGAATCATGAGAAATAAATCTTTCTGTATACCGCTTCCAACTTATCATGCAAGTCTTCCACCGAATAATTATTTTTTACCAAGAAATCTGCAAAAGCGATGGTCTGTCCCATATTTGTTCCGGCCAATTCGCCAATATCGCGTTTTTCCCCATATAGTCGTGCGCGGTATTTTCTGCGCGAAATTCTTTCATGCCGGATATGCTTATCGGCATACAAAGCGACAATATATATTGAGACATCCTTTAAGTGTTCTTTGAGATACAAATATTCCTCCCATGAGCGCATACCATCAATAACAATCATAAGATTTTTTTCAAACGCTTTTTCTATTGTTTCTTTATTCAGCAGTGCAAATGCTTCTTTCCCATGTTTTTCCCTCAATTCCTCCCGTATTTTTTTATGAACGTCTTCTATATGTTCTAATTTGTGTTTATCAATATAATTGTTGACAATGTCTCCAAACGTAACAATGGGAAGTTTTTTTTCTTTAAAAAATTGTGCTGTTTGGGTTTTTCCCGATCCCGGCATCCCGACAATTGCGATAATGGTTTTCTGTTTTTTCTTCCAGATTTTAATTTGATTGCGGATAAGTTGTTTTCCCAGACTTTTCAAAATTTCCTGATTTACCTCTCGTATGGATTTTGTTCCGTCAACAACAACGAGTTTGTTTTCTTTTTCGTAATAATCAATCACAGATTTTGTTACTGTATGAAATAAACTTATCCTCTTTTTAATCGCGGGAAGCGTTTCATCGCCTCGCGCAGTATCATTGCGGTATGCAAGTCTCCATAAAGCCTCTTTATCCGGCACTTCAATATAGAAAACCTTATCAACATTGTTTCTAAACCGTTTTGCCTGCTCTAACGTACGGGGAAATCCGTCAAGAATATATCCGTTTTTATACTCGGGCAGTGACAGGTAATTATTGACGATTTCAATAGTTTTATTGTCGGGAATAAGCAATCCTGCATTCATTGCTTCTTTCACATACCTGCTTAACGCAGTCTTTCCTTTTGCGATCTCGCGGAAAATATGGCCGGTTGATAAATAAGGGATCTTCAACTGCTTTGAAAGCAGATTCCCCTGTGTTGATTTTCCCGCTCCTTGAATGCCGATTAAGACAAGCTTCATGAATTCGTATAACGCAAAATATTTAACTCAATTTTTTCTTCTCTATGTGCATTGTGTGTTTTTTACAAGTATTACAGTACTTTTTCAGCTTCAACGCTTCTACGGTGTTTATTTTATTTTTCTCCGTAACATAATTTTGGGTTTTGCATGCTTCACAAATAAACCCGACCAGTACGCGCGATCCTTTTTTTGCCATAGGTATTTATAAAAGTGATAATATCATCATCTCACAAACTTCTCATAGTTTTTCATCATTAATTGTGCGTTAACCGTCTTAAATGTTTCCAAAATTACCGATACAACTATGAGTATCCCTGTTCCTCCGATAATCAGATTATTAATTCCCGTCACTTGTGAAAGAATTGCCGGCAGGATGGCGATAGTACCAAGAAACAAAGCGCCAACACTTGTAATTCTGTACACGATTTTTTCAAGAAATTGTTTTGTTGCGATTCCCGGCCGTATTCCCGGAATAAACCCTCCGTGTTTTTGGATTTCCTCTGCAATTTTCTGGGGATTGAATTGGATAACCGTATAAAAAAACGCGAAGCCGATAACTAAAAAGAAATAAAAAAAGTTGTAGAAAAATCCATTTGGATTAAAAATTCTGACTAAAAATAACCCCGTTTGCGCTAACGCGGGATTTTTTACGTTTGCGAGAAAGTTTCCTAAAATCTGGGGGAACAAAACAAAAGCAACCGCAAAAATAATGGGAATAACTCCTGCCTGATTTAATTTCAAAGGCAGAAAATTTGTAGCCCCCTGATATATTCTATTTCCCTTTATTCGCTTTGCATAATATACGGGAATTCTTCTGACGGCTTCATTAACAAAAACAACCGTCGCAATAACTACGATGGAAAGTATGACAAAAACGACAACATTAAAAATAGCCTCTTGATTGATTGTGGTAAAGGTCTTGGTAACGGAAACCGGAACTCTCCCTGCTATACCCGCAAAGATAAGAAGAGAAATACCATTTCCAAGGCCGAATTCAGAAATCAACTCTCCAAACCATACCAAAATAAATGTTCCCGCAACCATTGTTCCTATGAAGGAAAAAAATTCAAGAGGATTCAAATTTCCAATAATATTCTGATTTTTCAAAAGAATAAAAATTCCTATCGCTTGAATAATTGTTAAAGGAATCGTCAAAAATCGTGTATATTGGTTTATTTTTTGCCTACCGTATTCTCCTTCTTTTGAAAGCTGCTCAAGTTGAGGCACGACAATAGTAAGAAGCTGTAAAATAATTGAGGCGTTAATATACGGATTCAAACCAAGAGCCATCACGGAAAAATTAATAAGTGTTCCTCCTGAAAAAATGTCAAGAAGCGAAAAAAACTGATTTTGAGAAAAAAGCCCCCGTAGTTTGTCAAGGTCAATGGCCGGAACCGGAAGAAAAGCAAAAATCCGGAAAAAGAAAAAAATACCCAAAGTAAACAGCAGTTTTCTTTTTAATTCCGGGTCATGTAAAAAAAGTTTTAATTTTTCAACTACATCTTTCATAGCTTCTCATGTGCTCCTTCAAGTTTTTCAATCATCTCTTTGACTGCCTGAGAAACTGGTAATGCTGTTGTTATTTTTTTCGTAAGTTTTCCTTTTAGGATAATTTTTATCCCGTTCTCTCTATGTTTTTCATCAACCAATCCTTTTTTAACCAACTCATCAATTGTAACAATTGCTCCATCGTCAAATATGTTTAATTTGTCAGAATAAATTACAACCGGTTTTCTTTCCTTTCCTTTATTTCTTCCTTTTCCGCGAAGCAAGGGAAACTTCTTGGTCATTTTTCCCTGTCCGCCTTCAAAATGAAGCGGGATATTCTCACGCGCCGCCTGATGCCTGGTTGTTCCTTTTCCTGACTTTGCTCCTTTACCGCTTCCGGGCCCCCTGCCAAGACGTTTTTTCTTTTTTTCAATAATTTTTGGCACCTGTGATAAAAAAGAATATATATTCATATCTTTTTCTTTAATTTTTTTAATGCTTTCAAAACTGCGTAAGTATTCACAATTTGATTTCGGGATCCGATAATTTTTCCTGACGCATTTTTAATACCGCATAAATTTAAAATCACTCGCATAACTCCTCCAACCTTTAAACCTGTTCCTTCGGGAGCCGGCTTCAGGAAGATTAACGCTGATTTGCATTTGCATATAATTTCGTGGGGCAATGTTGTTTTATAAATAGGAACGGTAATCATTTTCTTTTTTGCTTGATGAATTGCTTTTTGGATTGCGGGAGGAACTTCTGTTCCTCTTCCCAATCCGATACCGACTTTTCCTTTTTTATCTCCCACAACAACAAGCGCCGAAAACGTAACATAGTTTCCTCCCGATGTTTTTTTGGAAACACGCCTGATTAACAATACGCGTTCTTCAAATTGTTTTTCTTCTCTTTGTTGCCCGCTTACCATGTGTTTTTTTCGTTTTGATTTCTAACTTTTAACTTTGAACTTTGATCCATTCGACTTTCGCTCAGGATCAATGGTGAGTATAATCGAATCCATTGAACTTTGAACTTTAAATTATATTATGATTCCTTCCTCTCTCAATCCTTCCGCAATTGCCTTTACTCTTCCGTTATATGCATACTGGCCTCTATCAAAAACAGCGTTGGAGATATTTTTCTTCTTCATATGCTCTGCCAGTTTTTTTCCTACCATTTTGCTTTCATCGGTTTTTTTTCCTTTTTTATAATCTTTGTCTTTTATAAGGTGGCGTGATGAAAAAAAACAGATCGTCTGTTTTTTTACGTCGTCAATAACCTGCGCATATATAAAACGATTTGATCGGAAAACGCTGATACGCGGTTTTTCCGCTGTTCCAACAATTCCCTTACTCACTCTCTTTTTTCTTCTTTCTGCTCTGTTTTGATTAATTGTGTTCATATTTTTTCATTTTTTATTTTTATTTTTTATGTTGCTTTTACGCTGCTCCCGCTGTCTTCGCTTTCTTTCCCGGCTTAATTCTTAATTTTTCCCCTTGATACCGTATGCCTTTTCCTTTATATACATCTGGTTTTCTTAATCTCTTTATCTGATATGCAACTTGTCCAACCAATTGCCTGTCTGCCCCATGCACGACAACTTTTGTAGTTCCTTCAACGTTATAGGAAATTCCTTCGGTTTTCTTAAAAACCACCGGATGGGAATATCCTAATTTAAAAACCAAGTCTTCTCCCTGAAGCTTTGCATTAAAACCGGTTCCGACAATTTCCAACCTCTTTTCCCAACCTTTTTCAACTCCTGCAACCGCATTGGCAATGAGGCTGCGATATAATCCGTGCAGAGCTTTTACTTTTTTTTCTTCGCTTAAGCGCCTTACAATGATTTCATTTTCTGTTTTTTCCACCTGCAAAGATTGGGGAAGCTGAAAAGAAAGAGCTCCTTCTTTTCCTGCAATTCTAATGGATTGATTATCTATTTCAATCATTGCTTCTTGGGTATATGGGATATGTTTTTGTCCGATTTTTGACATGTTACCAAATATTAAATAGTAATTCTCCACCCAATTTTTCTTTTCTTGCTTCTCTGCCGGTTTTTATTCCTTGCGACGTTGAAATAATAGAGTGCCCCATTCCGCTTAATACCGGGCGCAATTCCTTATAGGAAACATAATATCTGCGTCCGGGTTTTGAAAAAATCGCAACATCAGTAAAAGCGGAGACTTTATCATGATAGAGTAATACTATGTTCAATTTCTTTATTGATTCCCCCTCTATACCGTATTCTTTAATGAATTTCAGGGAAGCAAGTTTTTTTAGTACTTCTTCTTTGAATGTTGAGTATGGCGAATCAACGGTTTCCCGCTGCGCCATATAGCCGTTTTTTATTCTGATAATCAAATCAATTACTGATTGTTCCATAGGTTAAAATAAAATTATGTCGCCTCGGTGACACGTTTTGTAACTTTTCCGTGACTCCTGAATGTGCGAGTTGGAGAAAATTCTCCTAACCTGTGACCTATCATCGCTTCCGCAATGAATATTTCAATAAATTTTTTTCCGTTATGGATCGCTATTCTGTGGCCGACAAAATCCGGCGACACTTGAGAATCGCGCGCCCACGTTTTAATGGGACTGCGGTCTCCCGATCCCTTCTGTTTTATAATTTTTTTCAACAAATTTTCATCAATATACGGTCCTTTTTTTATTGATCTGCTCATATGATTATTACCACGAAATTTTTTTAACTCCTGGGATTTCTCCTGTTAATGCTTTTTCTCTGAAACAAACCCTGCATAAACCAAAACGCCGTATATATCCCCGCGCCCTTCCACACAACGGACAGCGGCTGTGATACCGGACTGCATATTTCTGTTTTTTTCTGAATTTTACTTCATCTGATGTTTTTGCCATACTATTTTTTAAACGGTACTCCTAATTTTTCAAACAGCATTCTTCCCGTGGTTTTATCACCGGCAGTTGTCACAACAGTAACCTGCAAGCCTCTTATTTTATCAATTTTGTCAAAATCTATCTCAGGAAATAATGTTTGCTCGGTAAAACCAATGTTTAGATTGCCGTTTTGATCTACAATTGACTCTGACATGCCTCTAAAATCTCTCAAACGGGGAATAACAACCCGGATAAGTTTCTCTAAAAAATCAGCCATTCTCTTACCTCTTAGCGTCACCTTTACTCCAATCGGCAAACCCTGCCGTATTTTGAATGCGGAAACTGATTTACGCGCTTTTGTGATAACGGTTTTTTGTCCTGAAATCAACCCAATCTGCTCCTGAACCTTTTCCAAAACTCCCTTACTTGCAACCGCCTCTCCTACGCCCACATTGATAACAACTTTTTGTATTCTCGGTAAAGCCATAGGATTTGTTATCTTCAATTCCTCCCTCAAGACTTTTTTTATTTCGTCTGTATAGAAATTCTGTATTGCCATATTTCTTTAATAACTTTTACTCACAAAGCGCTTTTGCATTTTTTGCAAATTCTGCTCTTTTTACTTTTTATAATTTCGTATCCTATGCGCGTTTGTTTTTTGCATTTCGGGCATACCAGGACAATTTTTGAAATATCCAATGGCCTGGGAACTTCAACAACTCCTCCTTTGGGCATCTGTTCGTTTTTTTTGATGTGCTTTTTATATATATTCACGCCTGTTATTAACACTTTATGTTGCTTTGAATACACTTTTTCAATAACTCCGTCTCTTCCTTTGTCTTTTCCGGCGCCGACCTTTATTTTATCTCCTTTTTTAAATTTCATATATTAATTCCCTAATTCGTTAATCCGTTAATTCGTTAATTTTCTAATAAATCTCCTCCGCCAAGCTTGCAATTTTATTAAATCCGTTATCTTTTATTTCTTTTGCAATAGGTCCAAAAATTCTCGTCCCTTTTGGATCTTTAATATCTTTTCCCTGTAAGATAACACATGCGTTATCATCAAATCGTATATAGCTTCCGTCTTTTCTCCTTGTTTCTTTTTTTGTTCTTACAATAACTCCCTGTAATACCTCGCTTTTTTTCACTTGGGCATACGGAATCGCTTCTTTAACCACCACATTAATAACCTCTCCCAGATAGGCATATTTTCTGTTGCCTTTTTTTGCCATACCAATCATAGAAACTTTTTTTGCCCCTGTGTTGTCCGCCACATTGAGTATTGTCCTTAATTGCAACATAATTTAGAATGTCATTCCCGCGCAGGCGGGAATCTATATAATTTCATTACTTTTTCTCTGCTTTCTCAACAACTTCAAAATGTTTATCTTTTGAAATTGGTCTGGTTTCTTGTATTGTGACTATGTCTCCTACTTTTATATCCTTATTTTCATTATGCGCTTTATATTTTTTATGGTTGCGTATGATTTTTCGGTAACGCGGGTGTTGGAATTTTCTCTCCACAGAAACAGTAATTGTTTTCTGCATGTTTGTTGAAATAACAACGCCGCTTAATGTTTTTGCCATATTATTTTTTTTCACTATAAATTGTCAATAAAACAGCTAGGTGCTTTCTTTTTTTTACTATCGCATTCGTATCTTTCTGCGGATTTACTTTTCTCTGGATTATCATGGTTGCAATTTCTGTACGAATTGTTTTAATGTCCTGCTCCAAATCCTTTATGCTTTTTCCCTGTATTTCTTTTATGTGCTTTTTCATATTTTTTTAGATACTATTTTTGTTGTAACCGATAATTTTGCCGAAACATTTTTTAATACCTCTTTGGTTTCTTTTTCCCCTAAACCGTCAATTTCAAACAATACTCTTCCCGGAGATACTACTGCGACAAAGTATGCAACGTCTCCTTTTCCCGCGCCCATGGTAACTTCCGGCGGTTTTTTTGTAAACGGTTTATCAGGAAATATCCGTATCCAGAATTTTCCGTTTTTTCTTGTTGCACGGGCCAAGATAACACGCACAGCTTCTATTTCTCTATCTTTTATCCATGCCGAAACCAACGATTTTAATCCAAAGCTTCCAAAATTCAGTTTATCTCCCTTCGTGGCTATTCTTCTCCACATTCCTCTGAATTGTTTTCTGTATTTTTGCCGTTTCGGTGCCAACATGGTAATTCTTAATTTTTAACTCTTAACTTCTCATTTATTTCGCTATCCAGACTTTGACTCCAATGTATCCTGATTTTGTCAAAGCCGGATAACGGATAAAATCAATATCTGCCCGTATGCTTGACGTTGAAATCGTTCCCTGAAAATATTTTTCTCTTCGCGAAATTTCCGCTCCTGCTATTCTCCCTCCCAATTGAATTTTTATTCCTTTTGCGCCCGCCTCCATTACTCGGTTCATAGTACTGTGTACTACGGAGCGGTGGGAAAAATTTTTTACCAGTTTTTGCGCGATGGATTGCGCGACATAATACGCGCTCAAATACGGTTTTTTTACCGGTTCTATTTTTAGATCTATTTTGCTTTCTTTATTTTTTTCCTTTTGCTTATTAACGGCTTTTAAGTTGTCCAGAACAAACCGCTTCACATCTTCCAAGCCTTTTCCTCCCCGTCCGATAATCATTCCCGGTTTGACCGCGTAGATGACAACGGTTATCTTATTAATTGCACGCTCTATGTCAACATTGGTAACTGAAGCGAATTCAAATTTTTTCATAAGCCCTTCTCTGATTTTTATATCGGATAAGAGTGATTCGCGATATGTACGTTTATTGGAAAAAAACCACCGCGAACTCCAGTTGTATAAAATCCCGAGTCTGAATCCTTTTGGATGTACTTTCTGTCCCATAGGTAATTTAAATCTTTTTTGCTTTTACGGCAACTTTTGATGTTTTTTTTCTCGGAGTTGTTTTTTTTGGTTTTAATTCTTTTTGAGGCTTTATTTTCTCTTTTTTTACTTCCGGCTGTTTAACCGTAACAGGCTGTTTTGCAACAAGAATGATTTTAATATGTGAAAAACGCCTAACGATTGGTTTTGCTATACCTTTTGATCCTGCTCTAAATCTCTTTATTTTTCTTCCTTCTTCAATAAGAAAAGTCTTAAATTCTAACAGATCTTCTGATGTTTTTAAAGCCTGTTTTGCATTGTTTATTGCGGATTTTATCGCACTGTAATAAATACGCGCAGGTTTTTTTGCGGTGTAAAGCAAATGATCAAGCGCCCGAAGCGGTTTCATCTTTTTTATCGCATCCAGCATAAACCGCATTTTTTTTGCGGATAAGTCAACGTTTTTTACATACGTCAATGATTCCATGTTATTTTCTTCTCTGAACTATTAATGCTTTTGTCGCTTTCTTTTTGTTTCGGGTTCTTTTTCCCCTTGCCGGTTTTCCCCATGGTGTTTTTGGATGCATGCCTTCTCCGCTTCGTCCTTCTCCTCCTCCGTGCGGATGGCTGCGTGGATTCTGGGCAGTTCCCCGTACGGTTGGCCGTATACCCATGAGAATTTTTCTTCCTGCCTTTCCGATAATTTCCTCTTTATGGGATATGTTTCCTAATTGTCCAATAGTTGCATAGCAGACTGCAAGAAATTTTTTTATCTCTCCTGACGGTAATTTAATATGGACATATTTGCTTTCTTTCGCTATAACAACAGCTTGTCCTCCTGCTCCTCGCACCATCTGTCCCCCTTTTCCCGGCTGAATTTCAATATTATGCACAATTATACCCAGCGGAATATTTTTGAGAGGAAGAGCGTTTCCCGGTTTAATATCAACGCGTTCTCCCGCAATCACCGCATCACCGATTTTGAGATCGTTTGGATGCAGGATGTACCGTTTTTCTCCGTCTTCGTATTCAATAAGGGCAATTTCAACATTTCTATTCGGATCGTATTCAATCCGTATCGTTTTCCCTTTACTATCCCATTTATCCCGTTTGAAATCAATCATGCGGTAATACCGTTTTTGGCGTTTTCCTCTATGACGGACACTTATCTTTCCAGAGGCGTCGCGACCCGAGTGTTTTTTGAGAATGCTGATCAAACTTTTTTCCGGCTCGTCATGGGTATATACTGATTTCATAGGATGAAATTAAACTTCGGGGAAAATATCAATTTTGCCTTCTTTTAATGTAACGTAGGCTATTTTTTTTTTTTCTTTTTTTTTCGGCGTCAGTTTTTTACCGACTCTCCTTATTTTTCCTTTTCTGCAAATGATGCGGATCGTACCTACTTTTACTTTGTATAATGTCTGCAATGCGTAAGAAATCTGGTTTTTTTGTGCGTCATTATGCACAATAAATGTATATGTTTTTCGCTTTATCAGCTGTGTTGCTTTTTCCGTCATTATCGGTTGTATTACAATGTCATTAATATTCATAATTCTTGTGTGAAACGGCTAACAACATGTTTCAACGAATCTTCAAATAAAAGAATCTTTCTGTATTTCATCAGTATGTACGGATTAACTTGGTTTTCTTTCATAACTTCAAGGCGCGAAACATTTCGGGCGGCCAAATCAAGACGTGAGTTTTTTTCCCCCGGCATAATTAAAAGCATGCTTTTGTTTTTTTCCTGAATACCGCTTTTTTTCAAAAATTCCGCAAATAATTTTGTTTTCGGCTCTATATCCAAAAACGCCGAACTCAATCCTGTAATTCCTTTTTCTTTTATTTTCATAAAAAATGCTCCTAATAAAGCTTTTCTTTTTTGCTTTTTGTTTAATTTCATTGAAAAATCTCTTGGTTTTGGTCCGAATGTAACGCCTCCGCCTATAAAAAGCGAGGCTTTTCTTGCTCCGTGCCGCGCTCTTCCCGTCCCTTTTTGGCGGTATATTTTTTTCGTAGATCCAACAACTTCTGATCGGGTTTTGGTTGATGCGTTTCCTTGGCGCTGGTTTGCCAAATATACCCGCACGTATTGAGCCAGCAGTTTGAGAGAGACTTCAGCTGATTTGATTTCTTCAGGGACTTCAATACTGCCCTTTTCCGTTCCGTCAATATCGTATAAGGGTATTACGAGGGAATTCTTCGTTGTTTTTTTTACTGTTTTTGCCATATTGTATTACAATTAGTTTGCGATTCGCAATAATCCGTTTTTTGCTCCTGGGACTAATCCTTTTACAGAAACGACTGCGTCTTTTACCTCAACGATTTTTAGTCCTTTGATTGTTACGGTGTCTCCTCCCATGCGGCCCGCCATCCGTTTTCCTTTGTAGACTCTTCCCGGGGTTGTTGTTTGTCCGATTGATCCCGGAGCTCTTTCTCTGTCTGACTGACCGTGAGTTTTTGGTCCTCCTTTGAATCCGTGGCGTTTTACAACCCCTTGGAACCCTTTTCCTTTGGATACGCCGGTAACAGCGACCGTGTCGCCCGTTTTCAAGAATAACGAAGGAGGTATTATATCGCCAACAAATAATTTATGCTCTCCAACCATCATTCCTTTTTTTCCTTCTTCCTCAATGTAGCGGAAATCGTCTTTTTCTTTTTTCCATTTCATGCTTCTTAAAAAACGAAGCGGGGTTTTTATCCCCGCTTTTTCCAATTGTCCTTTTACTGGTTTTTTAATATGTTTCGCTTGGGAAAATCCAAGAAGCATATCAAGGCAGTTATTTTCTTCCTGCCATACCATTTGTACGATATAACAATGGGAAACATCAATTTTTGTAACAGGTATTCTTTCCCCTTTCTCGTTAAATGTCTGAGTCTGTCCTAATTTTTTTCCAAGTATTGCAATTGACATATATTTTTCTCAACAACAAAAAAATAACCCCAGATCGGGGTTATTTTATATCAATAACCAATCTGGAGAACTTTAAAAATTATTTTCCTTCAAAAGGAAAATTACCATGTGAAATACATTATATAATACCTTATAGGAATGGTCAAGGGAAAGAAGGGGTGATATACTTACCGTATATGCTGCTTTCCAAAAAAAAGAAATACCTTCAAATTTCTCTGAATTCCACACTTGAAGACGCTCGAACTATCATAGAAAACCTGCCGGTAAACGACAGGATTATCCTTGAAGCAGGAACTCCTTTAATAAAAAGATACGGCATTGAAGGTATCCGATATATTCACAACGAATATTTTCAAAAAATTAAATTTGCTTTTTCTCCCTATATTGTTGCCGACTTAAAAACTATGGACCGCTCCCACACGGAAATTAACCTCGCTAAATTAGCCGGAGCGTCAGCCGCCATCTGCCTGGGACAAGCCCCCATTGAGGTACTGAACAGTTTTATCGCTCGGTGCAAAGAGGAAAATATAGATAGCATGGTTGATATGATGAACATTGAACATCCCATTGCCGTTTTAAGAAAATTGCAAAAACCGCCCGACGTGGTACTCCTGCACAGAGGTGTTGATGAAGAAACGTATAATAAAAATAAACCTATCCCCTACGTTCAAATACACAAAATATTAAGCTCATACTCTGTTTTTATATCTCTTGCGGGCGCCGACTCAATACATGAGGTAAGAAGAGCTGTTTTTAACGGAGCTCATATTGTTGTTGTCTGGAAGAATTTTTATCGTTCTTCTTCAAATACGTCACAGCTTGCCCATGATTTTCTGAAAGAAATAAAATAAGAAAACTTATCTTTATTGTGAAGAAACAATCTTTTTAAAACCTTCTATTATTTCAACAGGCACTGCAAAAATGACCGTATTGGAAGGATTTGCCGTTGTTGCTTCAATTGTCTGAAGAGTTCTTAGTGAAATTGCGCCGCTTTGAGCAAGTGTTGACATTGCTTTGTTAAGATTTTCAGATGCGGTCAATTCTCCCTGCGCCCTAATGATGGTTGCCCTGCGTTCCCGTTCAGCTTCTGCTTGTTTTGCCATAACACGCTTCATGTCTGCAGGAACTTCAATATCCTGAATTTTTATTGCGGTTACGTCAATTCCCCATGTTGTTGTTTCTTTATCCACAATGATTTTTATTTCATCGGCAATTTTCTGCCTCTCCGTAAGCAAACTGTCAAGTTCTACTCCTCCAATTACGTCTCTTAACGCTGTCTGCGCATACTGAGTAATTGCATAAGTATAATCCTGAATTTTGAGGACGGCATCTTCGGGTCTGATAACTTGGAAATATACCACCGCATTAATTCCAACCGGAACATTATCTTTTGTAATAACTTCCTGCTGCGGTATGTCGGATGTTTTTATGCGAATATCTACTTTGATTACCCTCTGAATAAAAGGAATCAAAATATTTAGTCCCGGATGCAGTGTGTAAGAATATCTTCCAAACGTCAATACAATACCTCTTTCATACTGATCCACTACGATAAAAATTTTTAGCAGAAGCGGAATAATGAAAAGAAGAGAAAATAGAAAAAAAAATAGCAAAGGAAAATAATCGTACATATAATCCAATAGTACAGCGCGCCTATTGTGTTGTCAATGCTTTTTACATCTTTACCTCAACCTCAACACCTGCGGGAAGCTCAAGATGCATGAGAGAATCAAGCGTCTGGTTGGTCGGATTAACAATGTCAAGAACCCGTTTATGAATTTTTAGGCCAAAGTGTTCGCGGGAATCTTTATCAATAAATGTTGCTTTATTTACGACATATACTTCTTTTTTTGTCGGAAGAGGAATCGGCCCGATGACAGAAGCCCCTGTTCTCAATGCCGCATTGACAAGCTTTTGAGAAGTCTCATCTATCAACCGATGATCATACGCTTTTAATTTGATGCGAATCTTACCCTTTGGCATACTTTAAAAGAGCAAATAAAATTAACCGTTTAATTATTTTGTTACTTTCGTCACAACTCCTGCTCCAACCGTGTGTCCTCCTTCGCGGATTGCAAATTTCAATCCTTCTTCAAGGGCTACAGGATAGATAAGTTTTGCATTGATCTTGACACTGTCTCCCGGCATGACCATTTCAACTCCGGCGGGAAGTTCAAGTTCTCCGGTCACATCTGTTGTCCTGATATAGAATTGAGGTCGGTATCCTTTGAAGAATGGAGTATGTCTTCCTCCTTCTTCTTTGGTAAGAACATAAATCTCCGCTTCAAAATCAGTATGAGGAGTGATTGATCCCGGTTTTGCAATAACCTGTCCTCGCTCAACATCGTCTTTTTCAATTCCTCTCAAAAGCAATCCCACATTGTCTCCTGCCCGTGCTTCGTCAAGAGTTTTTCTGAACATCTCAACACCGGTGATAACGGTTTTTCTTGTCGGCTTGATACCGATAATTTCTATTTCCTCGTTTACTTTCAACACACCTCTTTCAGCTCTTCCTGTTACAACTGTTCCTCTTCCCTGAATGGTAAATACGTCTTCAACCGGCATAAGGAACGGCTGATCAACAGGCCGAACAGGTTCCGGAACATATTCGTCAACTGCCTTCATAAGATCTTCAATAGCTTTTATCGCTTCCGCATCATCCTGCAGAGCTTTCAATGAAGATCCTTTGATGACGGGAACTTTATCACCCGGGTATCCGTATTTTGTCAAAAGGTCGCGAACTTCCATCTCAACAAGATCAAGAATTTCTTTATCCTGGACCATATCACATTTATTCAGATAAACAACAATTGCCGGAACATTTACTTGTCCTGCAAGAAGAATATGCTCCCGCGTTTGCGGCATTGGGCCGTCGGGGGCAGAAACGACAAGAATCGCTCCATCCATCTGCGCGGCGCCGGTGATCATATTTTTAATGTAATCTGCATGTCCCGGCGCATCAATATGCGCATAGTGCCGTTTGTCTGTTTCGTATTCGGAATGATGAAGGTTGATGGTGACTCCGCGCGCTTTTTCTTCAGGAGCTTTGTCAATTTCTTCGTATTTCAAAAATTGCGCCTGACCTTTTTTGGAAAGAACATAATGAATTGCGGATGTTGTTGTCGTTTTTCCGTGATCAACATGACCAATGGTTCCAATATTCAAATGGGGTTTATTTCTCTGAAAGACTCCTTGTGCCATAGTTAAAAAAATAAATTAGTAAAATAATAAGACGAAAACGAAATTATATCGGAAATAAAAGCAAAATGCAAGAGCTTGATTTTTATTTTCCTTTCCTTTATCATAAATTGTATGAACACAAAAGTCAAGACCTTCTTTGATATGTTTGTTAATAGTCTTATTCCTCAAACAACATCTTACACGCACATCCTTAAAATGCCCATGAAAAAATCTTTCGGATATTTTATAGGCCTTATAGTATTTGTTACGGTACTCTATAGTATATATATTGCAGCAAGTTATACTCCCGCCTCATTGAAAAAAACTCTTTTTCAAATAAGAACAATATTCTCCCGCTATCCGAATAATATGGAAATTGAAATTTCAAAAGGCTATTTATATACAAACCGCGAAATGCCGTATTCTGTCTGGCTTGAAGACGGGGAAAAAGTGCGCATGATGGTTGAAATTGACGAATTTGCTCCCGCCCAAAAAATACATGATTCATACGCGCTTGTTTTAGTAAATAATAAAGAAATAATATTCCGCTCTCAAATTTCAAAAAACAAAATATTTTCAATCCCCCTCAAGTTTTTTGCCAACCAGGTTATTACAAAAAAAACCGCAGACAGGTATATGAAAACTCTTGATTCTATGGGAAAAAATGCACTATTATATTACGC
>CAYSLG010000001.1:2866-30152 GCA_964431935.1 uncultured Gammaproteobacteria bacterium | reverse complement strand
CAACAATTCCTGCAATCCATACCATTGAGTAAAGTCAAAAGCTGTTTGAATATTACAGAACAAACTACCGCTTACATGCCCTTTAACCACATCAAGTTCTTCTTTTTTTACCAGTTCTTTTGTTAATTTGCTAAATTCATCCAATACAATAGCAATTAATGTTTCAACGTTTTTATTATGAGTTGATGTCCTGAATATCATATAGCCGGTATCTGATAAGTTTTCCTGCCAAATATCCCAATTGTAAATTAAGCCTCCTTCTTCTTTAAGGCGCTGGGGAAGACGTGCCCCAAAATATCCTCCTAGTAAATCTTTTAATAATTCTAAAATATGCTTTTCTTTGCTCTGAAAATTAACTCCGCCCATTCCAATAACGATTGACGACCGTTCGTTATCGCTTTTTGCGATTGAAACGTGTTTTTTTTGTCTTGGCGCGATTGTTATTTGCCGAGAATCTTCCTGTTTGGGATATTGTATATTGTATTGATTGAAAACTTTAAGAATAGTGCTTTTATACAAATCTCCTGCAATGATAAAAACAGTAGATTCCGGAAGCAGATTTTGCTTAAAAAAAAGACGGCAGTCATCAATGGTAAGTTTTTCAATATCTTTTTTAAATCCTGAATACGGATGATCCAGATGTGTCCCTTGAAAAAATAAAGGTAACCACACATATTCAAAAACCGCATTTTCAGAATTAGTTGTATTTCTCAAAATTTCTTCTTGAACTCGTTTTTTTTCTTGTTCAAAATCTTTCTCATCTAACAAAGGATGAACAATCATATCAAACAATAACGAAATTCCTTGCTCAAAAAAATTTTTAGGAAGGCACAGAGTATATTGCTGATATTCTATCCATGTAAAGCCATAAAAATAACCTCCCAAACGTTCAATCGCCCATGCAAATAATTTTGATGACGGATGATTTGCAGTCCCGTTAAAAAGCATATGTTCGGTAAGATGGGCTATACCTCGTTTGTCTGGCGGATCATATTTGAATCCCGATTTAATAAAAGCAGAAATAGTTACAAATTCTATACCTGGAATATGAATTACTCCTAATGTAGCACCGTTTGAAAGCTTGTTTTTTTCGTACTTCATGAGTACTTTTAAATTGTCTTAAAACAATCCTTTTATTATTTTATCAAACTCCTCTCCCCTATGAAACTCATTTTGGAACATGGCGAATGAAGTGGCGGCAGGAGAAAAAAGAATAACGGTTTTTTCTTTTTGTGTTTTTGCGGTTTCATACGCTTTTCCTACCGCACATTCCAAATTATCAAACACTTTTGTTATTGTATCGGCATAATGTTGCTGCAACTCCGGGAGAATCTCATCGGTAAACGATCCCTTCAAAAGAACAACCTGTTTTACCGCTTTTAATTTTTTCATCAGCGTGTCCCATGGAAGTTTTTTGGAATTGCCGCCAAGGATGAGAATAATTGATGAGCCGGGGAAAGAGTCAATTGCTTTTTCTGTTGAGGTGGGGGTTGTTGAGGCGCTGTCGTTAATGAAGATAATACCAGAGTGCTTGCCTTGGCAAGAAATTTTCTGCAGGCGGTACGGAAGCCCTGCAAAGTCGCAAATATCCCGATCAAATGATTCGGCATTGCACCCTGTGATTTTTATAACTTCACGCGCTGCCGATTTGTTTTCTTCAATATGATTACTGGTATTCTCAAAAAAAATTACGGAGCTTTTCGGATTATCGTTTTCTACCATCTTTCTCAAACTATTATTTACAACAAGATAGTCATCCTCTTCCTGATACGCATACACCGCTTTTTTATCATAGATATATTCGTCCATAGTTTCATAATAATTCAAGTGGTCGGGATATATGTTGGTCAGAATACCGATATGCGGACTGATTTTTTTCCGGTGAAATCCCGACAGCTGCCATGAAGAAAGTTCAAGAATTACCCAATCTGATTCCGTAACATGATGCAGTAATGATATGGTGGAAACGCCGGGGATATTGCCGGCAAGATATACCGGCATCGTGTGTTTTTTCATCACATGATATATCATTGCGGATGTTGTTGATTTGCCCCGTGTGCCGGTAACGCCGATAATCTTTGCAGGACAATGCGATGCAAAAAAAGAAGATTCCATTTCAACAGGAACATGTCTCTTCTGCGCTTCAATAATTTCGGGAAGATTCCACGGAACCGACGGACCCTTGAAAATAACATCCGCCTGAAGAAAATCGCTAAGCTTGTGGTTGCCTAATGTGTATGAAACAGGAAGATGCTCCAATACTTTAAGAGACGGAATCAATGCTTCTTTTGGTTTTTTATCCGTAACATGAACATATGCTCCAAGCTCCGCAAAAAATTTTGCGAGCCCTGCTCCCCCGCCTTGAAGACCAAGACCGACAATAAGAATTTTCTTATGCTGATATTTTCTTTTTAGATTCTCTACAACTTGAGTCATCCTGAAAATGTATAACGTATAACGTGTAACGTGTAACCTAAAAAGCAAAAAAGAGATAAATCTTTGTTATATGTTACAGGTTATACGTTATGCGCTTATTTCATAAACGCGATCATCAACCCGAATACGCCAAAAAGAATGGAAAGCAGCCAAAGCCTCATGACAATTTTCGGTTCTTCCCATCCTTTCATTTGCAGCCATAGATGAAACGGCGCAACCGGAAAAATTTTTCTTTTCAGATATTGTTTTCCAATAAGCTGGATACCCGAACTCAACACCTCCAGAAGAAAAACCCCGCCGATAATAGTCAGGGCAAAGGCTTTCCCCAGAATCAGCCCGATAACCGCAAATGTTGCGCCAAACGACAAGGAGCCGGAATCGCCGAGAAACAAACGCGCAGGATAGATGTTAAAGTATAAAAACGCCATAAGCCCCCCCAGCCACACACTGATAAACAATGAGGTCGGAACATCAAGAAATGATCGGGCTATAAGCCAAAATCCGCCGAGCGCAATCATAAGAACGCCAGATGCCAACCCATCCAATCCATCGCTTATGTTCACCGCATTTGCAAATGCAACAATCACAAATGAAGAAAATAAAATATAGAAAAAAGAAAGTTCATACACACCAAAAAACGGAATATGAATAATACTGATTTTCAGATCGGTAAAAAGCCAATATGAGATAATAAATGCAAGAATAATTTCAAGAATAAGTTTGTGTCGTATCCGCAACCCGAAAAACTGTTCTTTTTTCCAAAAAAATATTTTATTCAAATCGTCATACAGACCAAGAATGCCAAATCCGATAAACGTAATCAAAATAATTTTTATTTCATTCATAATTGAAGGATAATTAGACTGTATTTTTTGATTAGAAAAAATAAAAAAAGAAAGAAATATACTAAAAAGAAGAACCGTTGTTATGATAATCAGCAGGCCTCCGCCGACAGGCGTTCCGCTTTTATGACTGTGCAGCTTGTCAAAAATAGGAGTGGGTTTGTCAAAAGCGTCTTTTGTTTTTTGAGAAGCCCTCTGGAATTTTACGCGGTACAAAAAATTAATAAAAGGCACGATAAGGGAAAAATTGAAAATGAATGAAATAAACGCAGCGAAAAGATATATTGACATATTATTAGTTCAAAGTTCAAAGTGCAAAGTGCAAAGTTCTATAGCTGCCGGCAGGCAGGAAACATTAAAGGCGAAACGGAAAAACAGAATATATTTTTGGAATAAATATAATGCAGGCTGCAAGGAATGCAAAAAAAGAAAAAATAAGCACTGCTGCAGAAGAAGCATCTTTGGCAATTTTTATTTCTTCCCGCCACTTAGTATCAATTGCGTCATTTGTCGCTTCTATTGCAGTATTGACTGTTTCAATCGCCAAACCCACAGCGATTAAAACAAGTATTGTCAAAAATTCTTCATAGGAAATTTTCAAAAAATATCCTGCACCAAGCGCTATGAATGATAAAAACAGATGCACCCTGTAATTTGGTTGCGTTTTAAGAACCCATACCAGCCCGTTTATAGCGTTTTTAAAAGAGATTGTATGTTTTTTTATCATGCGATAATAGAGTGTAAAATTTCTGCCAGCTTTTTTCCATCATGACGCAAAACCGCCCTGTTTTTTTCATCGGCGGCATGTTGTGAAAACGGTATTTCATTAATCAAATCCCCCACAACAATCCGTGTTCCCGAAAGTCTTTCTTCATCAAGATCATTCACAATCGGCGTTTCATCGTGACTTTTATACCATTCTAATATATTTTGGGGAATCTCTGTGGTATTCATGACGATAACATCAGGCAATCTTCCCGCGTAACGGGAAAAGTCGTTCACATGATCCATTGCGGTATAGCAGGTGGTCTGACCTGATTTTGTCATAAGATTCATGACGTATATGATTTTTGCGGAAGATTCCTGCACTGCTTTTTTAACACCGTCCACAAGAAAAATAGGAATAATACTCGTATATAAATCTCCCGGACCTGCGATAAGGTAATCTGATTTGGCAATGCGGCTCAGAGCTTTCTGGTTTGCGCAAACCGGAGGCAGAAGAAATATGCTTTTTATCCTGCTTTTTTCCTGCCTGTTTTCATCAATACTATCTTCTCCGTTTATCTGTGTGCCGTTTTCATATTCTGCACATACATGCGTTTTTTCATACGTAACGGGAATCACTTCTCCTTTTAAGTTCAGGATATGCTCTGCCGCACCAAGAACTTCATCATATGAGCCGGATACTTTTTCAAGCGCCGAAAGAAAAATATTGCCAAAATTGTGACCTTTTAAGTCACCTGTTTCAAAGCGGTACAAAAAAAGCTTTCTCCAAAAATCAGACACTTCCGACAAAGCAACAAGACACTGGCGAAGATCCCCCGGAGGAAGTACTCCCAATTGATCGCGAAGCCTGCCTGTTGATCCGCCCGAATCCATCATATTGACGATTACCCCCAAATCAAGAGGATACTTTTTTAAATCGGACAATACAATAAATGTTCCTGTCCCGCCGCCGATTACCGTTACTGTTTTTTTCATCATTGGAATTTTGAATTAACCCCTATCTCTCCTTTATACACAAACTTGTCGTTCTCAATATCCTTATCAATATAGCTTGCCGGACCGATAATGGTGTTTTTTCCGATTTTTATTCCCGGGGCAATCGTTGCATTCACTCCGATTTTTGAGGAATTACCGATAGTGGAGCCGAATTTTGTTAAACCCGTAGATATTTTTTCTCCCTTGATTATGGAAGAAATTGGTTTTTCGTCAAAACGGAAATTCGCAAGTACTGCGCCTGCTCCCATCAATACGCCGGAGTCAAGCACCGAATCACCCACATAATTTCTATGCAACATAACACGCGAGGCGATGTGCGACCGTGTTACTTCACAATATCCGCCGATCAAAGAATCATGCTCAACATTGCTTTGAATAATAAGCGCATATGAACCGATAACCGTATTATCTCCCACGTAGCAGGGACCGACAATTGTCGCATTGCCGTATATTTTTACATTGTTTCCAATATATACATCTCCCTGTATTTCAACATTTTTACCTATTGTAACGTGAGAACCGCGGTGAGAGCGGATTTTTGAAAGAAAAAACTGTTGAAGAGGAAGTACGTGCCATGGATATTTGAGCGGATACCAATCCTTTTCATATGAAATATATCTGACGGATTTTCCTCTCCGGATAAAAGCTGTCAAAGCCTGTTCATAACGGTCATCCTGCTCTGTATTTGTTTCTTCAATGCTTCTTATAAATTCGTTTACGTCTTTGAAATAATCAACAGCCAGCCGGACAAACTGCGATGGTTCGTTGCCTGCCCCTGGTTTTTCAATAACTTCCGTTATCCTATTTCCTTCCAGTTTTATATATCCTCCGGGAAAATAGACATCTGATTTTTTTGCCGTCAAAAGACAATCCGCATTCTGCAAATTTTTTTCCTGCAAAACAGACGTAAAAATATCCGGGTGGAATACGTCGTTAGCATTAAAAACCAATACTTCTCCCTGAATATGATCTTTAAGAGCAAGCATTGCCGCAGCCTGTCCTGCTCCTTTTTGAACTGCCGTCTTCACGTTTCCATATCCTGCACATATTGCTTTTACAGATTCTTCTGTATTTTCATGCGCAACAACAAAAACCTGTTCGGCATATTGAAGAATCGTTTCAATCTGATATGCAAGAAGCGGTTTTCCGCAGAAAGAAAATAACGCTTTGTTTTGCAGAGGCCAAAATCGCTCACCGGCACCGCCTGCTAAAATTACAGCATTTTTAAACTTCATAGGTTATATTTTATCAATTTCGCCTCCGATATTCTGGACTTTTTTTACAAAGTCTTCATACCCGCGCTCAATAATGGATGCACCCTGCACTATGGAATCTCCATGCGCAACAAGAGAAGCTATGGCAAGCGTTGCTCCGGCGCGTAGATCTCCTATTGTCAAAACTGCGTTATGCAAGCGCCTTGGCCCAAAAATCCTGATTGCCTGGCGGTAATATACATTTTTATGGTAATTAAAATGATAAAACGAGTACGGGTCTTTTACCGGAATCTCAATATAGTCAATTTTCGCGCCAAGCTTTCTCACCTCCCCCACATATGAAAACCTGTTTTCAAATACTTTTTCATGAATAACCGATTCTCCTTCCGCCTGCGTCATAAGAATAGCCCAGTTCGGCTGCCAGTCTGTCATGAATCCCGGATGAGGATTTGTCTCAATAGTTGAGCTGCGAAGCGGTCCCTGGTAAAAAAACTTCAAAGAATTTTCAGAAACGGATTCCACACCTCCATTAACGTTTATAAGTTCCTGAACAAATGAATGAATTGGATCTTTATGTATGCCGTGAATTATTATCTCTCCGCGCGTTGCAATCGCAAGCGATGCGAACGTAACCGCCTCATTTCTGTCAGGACTGATTGCAAATGGTTTTTTTTGTCTCAAGGCAGATGAGCCTTGTATGTGAATCGTGTCACCGTTTCGTACAATTGAAGCGCCTCCCTCATTGAGAAACCGAATAAGCTCTCCAATTTCCGGCTCAAGAGCGCAATTTTTGAGCGTTGTTTCTTTGCCGGATAGCGCGGAAAGAAGAATTAATGTTTCTGTTCCTGTGTGCGTTGGTTTTTCAAATTGATATGTTCCCCCGAAGTCAACTGCTGTTTTTGCTTCGTAATATCCCGTACTTGATCCATAGGAAATAGAAATTCCCAAATGTTTCATACCGTCAATAATACGGTCAATTGAACGTGCACCAATCCGGCATCCTCCCGGATTAGGAACAAAACAGTGTTTGAACCGGTAAAGAAGCGGAGCAAACAGCATGAATGAAACGCGTATTTTTGAAGCATGAAGCAAGTCAACGCGGTTGTTATTCATGGAACCGCCATCAATAAGAAGCGTGTTTTTTTCTATGAATTCCGCCTTTGCACCCAATCCTTCAATAAGATGCAACAATTCAAACACGTCATTGATGCGCGGAATATTTTCTAAGGTAACCGGCCTATCAAAAAGAAGCGCCGCTATGATGGTTTTAAGCGCAATGTTTTTTGCACCTGAAAGAGTAATCTCTCCCTTTAGTTTCTTTCCTCCCCGTATTGTATATGCATCCTCCATATAATTTCAATTAAAAGTTAAAAATTAAGAGTTAAGAATTTAATGAATAGTTAAAAATTATTAACTTTTAACTAAATTCTTAATTCTTCATTCTTAATGAATATCACTTCTTCCCTCAATTCTACTCCAAATTTTTCTTTTACTTTCTGTTTAATCAAGGAAAGAAGTTGTATCAGGTCTTCCAGTCGGGCATTTTTTTTATCTTCGTTTAGTATGAAATTTGCATGAAGGGGCGAAACAACAAATGCTCCCTGCGCGTATCCTTTCAGACCTGTTTGATCAATCAAAGCGCCGGCAGACGCTGTCGGTAAACCCAGGCGTTTTTGGTCTTCTTCTGAAATATTCTGGAAAAAACATCCGCTGGTTAACACGCCAAAGGGCTGCGTTTGTTTTCTGTATACAAAGGCTTCCTCAGCTCTTTGCTTCAATACGCCCGCATCTGTTTTTTTTAATCTGAATATTGCCTCAAGAAGTATCTCATGCGTATTCTGCAGGATACTGTAGTCGTATGCAAAACGAAAGTATCCTTTTTCTACTTTTTTTGGATTCATGCTTCCGTCTGCAAGAAATGCAAAGCTAAGATTGTCGCCGAAATAGGAAAGAGGTCTCGTCCATTTTGAGTTCATATATATTGCTCCACCGACCGTGCCCGGCAATCCTTTATGGTATTCAAATCCTTCATATCCCTTTTCAACAGTCTGCGCAATCAGCCGGGAAACCGGAAAACCCGATGAAATAAGAATGTCAACATATCGCTCTGTTTCTTCTACTATGTGATAATCCATATACGAGTTTTTTATTACCAGTCCATGATAACGATCTTGTTTGAAAACACTGTTTGAGCCTCCGCCCAATACAAAAAGAGGGATTGCGTGCCGGGAAGCTATGTGTTTTGCAAGAATCAGATCATCTCGGGTAACCGCTTCAATAAAAACATCCGCAGTACAGGGCGTATGAATGGTAATGTATTTGGAAATATCAGCATATGTCTGGACGCGGTCTTTTCCAAACGCTTTTTCCAATGCGTCAAAATGTTCATATGTACTCATAGATTGCTATAAAGCTCCAATTACCTTTATTATACCATTTTTAAGTGCGTAGATGTCGCCTGCTCCCATGGTAAAAACCACATCCTTCAGCCTCAAAACAGCCTCAAACTTCGTGAGAAGTTCTTCTTTTGATCTGAAAGCGAATATATGCCCATTTCCCTGCATTTTTGCCGCGTTTTCTATATCGGAAAAATCCCCTCCCCTCTCGCGGGCAGAGGCAAAAACAGGGGCAATGAGGCATATATCAGCCAGTGAGAGACTTTTTGCAAATTCATTTTTTAGCATTGCCGTGCGCGAATACGTATGCGGCTGAAAAATGATAACAATGCGCCTGTTTGGAAATCGCGCTTTTGCCGCTTTGATCGTTGCCTCAATTTCAGCCGGATGATGCGCATAATCGTCAAAAAGATACGTATTATTTATATAAGCGATATTTTCAAACCGCCTTGCAGCTCCGCCAAATCCTTTAATCGCTTCACGTATCTTATCGGAAGAAAATCCAAGATTCATAAGAGCAAGGACAACGCCCGCCGCATTTGATACGTTTTTTTCTCCAAAAATGCTTATTTCAAATTTCCCCAACTCGTTTCCTTTGTATGTCAGATAAAATTCTGTTTTTTCCTCACTGTTTGTTACGGAGGCAATCCGCATATCGGCGTCTTCGGCATATCCAAATGTCTTGAATTGTCCTTGTACAGCCGGAAAAAGCGAACGAAGATACTCGTTATCACTGCAAAGAAATAATTGTTTTGTGCCAAAAAATGTAAGAAATTCCTGTTTTATCTGTTCAATGCTGTTGAATACGTCCGGATGGTCAAAATCAACATTGGTTGCAAGTATGTATGCCGGGCGAAGAGCGTGGAATTTTGGTGTTTTGTCTGCCGGAGGATTCAAACCGTATTCGTCGGCCTCTGCAACAAAAAAATCAGACTGCTGATAAACTCCGCCTGCATTGCCGGTAAAACCCGTTGAGCCGACAAGATAACTCGGATGGGCCTGCAGCCGGATGAGCGCATATGAAAGAAGAGATGACGTTGTTGTTTTCCCGTGCGACCCGCATACCGCAATTGTTGTTTTAAATTGATCCATGATTTCTCCGATAACCTGCGCCTGATGCAAGGCGTCAATTCCCAGCGCGCACGCATGTTGCACCTGCGGATTTTCCAATCCTCCGTGGGCAGCAGAATATATAACCGCGTCTATGGAATTTGTAATATGTTCTTGCGCAAAGTTTTCCGACCATGCAATATTGTTTTGTTTTAAGATTTCATCTGTGGGAAATTCTTCGGCAACATCAGAACCTGTTACCTGTTTTCCCATCTGCTTCAGTATAACGGCAAGGTTTGCCATGGCAACGCCTTTGATGCCGACGATAAAAATGTTTGTATATTTCTGTTTCATAGTTTCTTATACAATTGTTTGTCATTCCCGCGGAAGCGGGAATCCAGATGAATAAGTATTGAACATAAGGTAATTATAGACTGGATCCCCGCCTGCGCGGGGATGACGCTATATAAACTTTTATGTTCTTCTCATTACAAAACTGAACATTTCCCCGAATTTTTCCGTCTTTCCGTCGCGCCGGAAAGAAAAAAAACGGTTTTTATCGCAGGAGGTGCAAAACGGGAAAAAATCAATATGTTCTTTTTTTACACCCGCATGAAGCACAAGCAAATAGTTTAACAGCGCAAGGTTCAAATGCCGTTTTCCTCTTCTGAAAGAAAAGATTTTGTCGGAAAATCCGTTGAATTCTTCCATGAATGCATAATACCTGTCTTCGGAAATGTCATAACAGCAATCGCCGATAGCCGGACCGATTGCAATTTCAATATTTGACGAGTCTGCTCCTTTTTTTCTCATCGCGTGTATTATTTTTTCCGGTAGACGCTTCAATGACCCTCTCCATCCTTGATGGGAAATCCCGATAGTCCCTGCTTTTTTATCGGCAAATATCATCGGCACGCAATCTGCGGTCCTGACAACCAGAATAACACGTTCCAGATTTGTTACAACCCCGTCGGTATCGTCTATTTTTTGTATTCTGGCCGCGGTTTCGGTAATATCGGCAACATTTGCAGAATGTATCTGCTCGGGTAAAACAAGGGCTGCATACGAAATATCGTTTTCCGACAAAAAATTCTGAATTACCTGTGTATTTCTTCCGTCACCAAGCAAACGGGTGCTGAAACCGGATATATAATGGTTATTATTTATGATCGAAGAAGAAAATATATTGGTATCAAGGTTATAAGTCAACATGAATGAAAAAATAAAAAATAAAATATAAAAATAACAATGTAAAATCTTAAAAAGTTTTTTCTTTTTACATTTTTATATTATTGATTATCTTAAGTACTTCTTTCCTATCATCCCACGGATACTCAACCGTCCCTCTGCAGAGGCTTTGCTCATGGCCTTTTCCTGTTAAAATAATCACATCTCTTTTTTGCGCAATTGAGATTGCTTTTTTAATCGCTGTTTTTCTGTCAATAATGACAGTATAGGTTTTTTTATCTGCGGTAAAATCTTTTTTATACATAAAACCGTTCTTCTCCAAACCTTCAGCTATTTGTTTTGAGATTTTTTCCGGATCTTCGGTGCGGTAATCCTCTTCGGTAATAATAACCGCATCTGCCCATTTCCCGCTCATCTCGCCCATAAGCGGACGTTTTGTAAAATCGCGCAGACCTGCAGACCCGAAAACATGAATAATCCTGCCTGTTTCGCCATATGTTTTTTTTATATATTGCAATAGCGAGTCAATTGCGTTTGGCGTATGGGCAAAGTCAACGATAATTTTGAATGAATTTTCATATACCGCATCCAATCTTCCTGTTGGAAGTTTGAATGTTTTTATTGCATGAATAATTATTTTTTCCGGAATATTCAACAGCATGGCTGTTGAATATGCTGCAAGAAAATTATATGAATTGAATTTCGGAAGTTCCTGATTGATTATTGTTCCAATATTATTTTGAAAATCAGCCTTTTTTGAAAATCCATATGTATGGAATGTTTTCCGCATAGTTTTCAGATATGTTGAGAGCATGGCGAATGAATTATCGTCGGTGTTTATGATAATTTTCTCCGTATTGAAAAACAATTTTGCTTTTGCCTGTAAATACTGATTGTATGTTTTGTGGTAATCCAAATGTTCGCGGGTAATATTGGTTAAAACACCGGCTGTAAAATGAATCCCGAACACTCTGTTTTGATCCAAAGCGTGAGAGGTAACCTCCAATACAAGGTATTCGTCTTCATGCGAAACCGCGGCGGCAATAAGTTTTTGCACATAGAATGCATCGGGTGTTGTCGTATGAAGACCGGTAGTATATTCTTTCCCTCCTATTTTTGCATATACGCTGGAAATAAGGGATGCTTTTTTTCCCGCAGCCTGAAGGATATGGTATATAAGATGGGAGGTTGTTGTTTTTCCGTCTGTTCCGGTCACGCCAATTACCGAAAGTTTTCGGCTGGGAAATCCGTACCATACATTCGCAATTATTGCCTTTAGGAGATGATAAGTATTTTTTATTTTTTGAAACATATTTTATTATTCTTGTTGTTAATTCGTTAATTCGTTAATTTTTATTGTAGGCCTATATTATAGTACACTAACAAATCCTTCGCTATTTCAAAAAACAGAGGAGCTGCTGTTTCAGAGCCCCATTGCGACGACTGCGGTTCTCTCAATATAACCATGGCAATAAAACGAGGATTGTTTGCTGGCGCAAATCCGATAAAAGCCGCAATTGTTTTTGTGGGATCATAATGGCCTTTGATTGGGATTTGCGCTGTACCGGTTTTTCCTCCGATTGTGTATCCTTTTGGCTTTGCCCATCTGGCGTCTCCGTTTTCAATCGTTGAAACAAGCATTTTTTTTATTGTCTCGGATACTTGTTTGCTGAAGATAGTCTTTTCTTTTTTCGGGTGAATAATCCGTTCCGTACCCTGTGATACCATTGCGCGGACCGTAAACGGCTTATAAAGCTCTCCCCCATTTACCAGAGCTGAAAAAGCCCGTATCATCTGTATTGGCGTCACTGCAATTCCCTGTCCGAATGTTGCCGTTGCATAATCAATCGGATACCACTGCTGACGGGGCCGTAAATATCCTGCAATTTCGCCCTGCAAATCAATACCCGTCAATTCTGCGAATCCAAGTTTTTTAATATATTCATATATTTTTTTATCCCCAAGCTTCTCTCCTATATATACCATACCTACATTAGATGATTTTTCCAAAATTCGCGTCATAGAAATTTTTCCTTCATATTTGTTATTCCATGTTCTAATAACATAGTCTCCAACGGTAACCGGTCCATCTTCCTGAAAAACATCGTCGGGTTTGATTGCTTTTTCTTCAAGCGCAGCAGCCACAACAAGAGGTTTAAATGTTGATCCGGGCTCATACCCGCCGGATATTGAAGAATTCATGAAAAAAAGCTCCGAAAACCGGTAGTATTGATCCTGATCAAAATCCGGAAGACACGATAATCCGAGAACTTCTCCATTGCCGGGATCTGCCACAATAATACATCCCTCTTTTGCCTCATAGCGCTCCATACCTCTCTGAAGCCTTGTTTTTATGATTTTCTGGACTGACTTATCAAGAGTAAGAATGAGGTCTCTTCCGTTTTCCGGATCAATTTTGTTTTGTGTGCCGACAAATATTGCTTTTCCCGCAAGATCTTCTTCTGATTTTATAAGACCGGGAAGACCTGTTAAATCTTTATCATAAAACCCCTCCAATCCAAAATATCCTATATTGTCCCCTTCTTCATTTTTTCCGACAAACCCCAGAAGATGAGCAGACAATGACCCTTCCGGGTAATATCTTCTTGACTCCTCCAAAAATCCTATTCCTTTCAATTTTAAGCGCTCCAGCTCCTCTTTTTGTTTTTCTTCAATTCCTGCCGTTACCGCAACCCAGTCTTTTGACCTGTCAATTTTTCCTTCCAGCGTTGCTTCACCGATTTTTAGAATACTCTCAATTCCCTTTACGGTAAGAAACGCGTCCTCTATATGTTTCGGTTCAAAATAGAGTTGATATGTTGTCTGGTTTACAGCCAAAGGCTCTTTATTTCTGTCATATACTTTGCCCCGCTCAGGAAGAATCCGCTTTGTCGCTATATTATTTTGAATAAAATTATGCGGAGTAATAATTTGTATAAAAAAAAGTTTTGCTATAACAACGATAAAACAAACGCTTATCAGAAGAAATAAAAGTTTTGCTTTCAACATTTTTTTATTGTCGGTTTAAAGCATATTTGAGGCTGCTAAAATATATGGGTTCCGCTTCTTGAGAAAAATCAAGCTGGGCGGATATTGACGCCGCATACTGTAGGGAAGAAATTTCATACACCTGTTTTTCAAGCTCTGTATTTTCCTTTTTTAAAACCATTGTTTCTTTGTCGTATTTGCTAATTTCATCACTGAGCCGTATACCCGACATAAAAACAAAAACATTTACCGTCATAAGTACTAAAAAAACAACCAAAAATATGTAGGATATAAACTGTTTCATGCTATTATGTTGTTTTGTGTATAATTCGTAATTTTGCCGAACGCTCAAATGAATATCCCTTTTCTCCCGATATCAAATCTTGCTTAAATCCATAACCTCTGATGAATTGTTTAATTATTCTGTCTTCAAGAGAATGAAAAGAAATTACGGCAATTTTTCCGCCGTCTCTTGTTATTTTTATTGCTCCTTCCAACCCTTTTGTTACATTGTCAAACTCGCCATTCACTGCAATTCGCAGCGCCTGAAAAATCCTGCTATACACTTTTACATCGCTTTTTCCGATGGCACTGTCAATAAGAGTTAATACATCTCCAACGCTTTGTATCTTTTTTACAGAACGGGACCGAACAAGAGTATGAGCAATTGCCCGAGAATTGATTTCTTCAGAATATCGCGAAAATATTTCATACAATTCTTCGGCGGATAAACTATTAACAAGTTCCGATGCATTTTTTTCAATTGCCTCATCCATTCTCATATCAAGCGGTTCGTCTTTTTTTTTATATGACAGTCCTTTTTTTCCTTCCTGCAATTGTCTCATTGACAACCCAAGATCAAATACGATGCCGTCTGCGGGAAAAAAACCATTCTTTCTTGCAATCTCTTCTATATCGGCAAAATTCCCATGTATGAGAATAAGTTTTTCTGAGCGTTGAACGTTGAACATTGAACGTTGAATTTGATTCATGTCTCGCTCAATTCCTAATACTCTTCCTCCTTGTTTTATAATTGCCTTTGCGTGTCCTCCCTCGCCGAATGTTGCGTCTATATATTTGCCTCCTTTGCGTATTTCTAAAGCTTCTATTACTTCCTGCAAAAGTACTGGCGTATGCATACTCACAAAATCCGTTAATTCGTTAATTGTTTGCTGTTTTTATATATTTTTCCCACCGCTTCTCTTCCCAGATTTCAAAATGGTCGCCGATTCCGATAATCAGCACTTTTTCATGCAACCCCGCATATTGCAGAAGATTTCTTGAAATGACAAATCTTCCCTGTTCGTCAATTTCCAGATATACGGCAGAAGAAAACAAAAACCTTCTTTTTTCAAGATTCTCTTTTTCAAGAAGCGGAACATGTAACAAAGCCTTCGCTCTTCCTTCCCAATCTTCTTTGTCATATCCGGCCAAACAGAAATCAAAACCTTTTGTCAGAACAAAAATATTTCCTTTTAAAAGTTCGCGGAGTTTTTTGGGCAATACAATCCGCCCTGGAGCGGTAAATGAAACAGAGTATTCACCAAAAAACACCATATATAACCATTTAAAACCATTTTAAACCGTTTGTCAAGGAGAAGAGAATCCTCTTGCAGAGTATGGATAAAAACCATTACAATGGGAGCAATGGAAAAATTTCTGGACAGAACAAAGAATTTTATTCTTGTAAAACAAGGCAGTATTATATCTTCGGCGATTATTCTTTCTTTTACACTCATGCTTTCCAGAGGGTTTGGCTTTCTACGATACCGTATTCTGGCAGGGTATTTTACCAAGGAAGAACTGGATATTTTTTTTGCTTCTTTCCGTATCCCCGACTTGATCTTTGAAATCCTCATCACCGGCGCTCTCACATCTTCATTTATCCCCATTTTTATCAAGTACCAAAAAACAAAGCTTGATTTACACAAAAATATTTCTTCAATCATTAATTTAATATCTATTATTCTCTTTGCTTTTATTTCTATTCTGTTTTTTGTTATGCCATTTCTTATTCCTCTTATAACGCCGGGGTTCTCGGCTGAAAAAAACGGATTGATTATTTCCTATTCAAGGATTTTACTGGTTGGACAACTCCCGTTTTTAGTTTTAGGAAACTTTTTAACCGGTATTGGTCAGGCAAACAAAATCTTTATCCTTTCCGCCCTTGCCCCTGTTCTTTATAACATCGCAATTATCGCCGCAACATTTTTTCTTGCCCAGCAAATGTTTCTTCTTGCTCCGATTGCCGGCGTTGTCTTAGGAGCAATTCTTTTTTTCATAATACAAATCCCTTTCCTTTTTATCAGCGACTACCGGTATCTGTTTACGCTTCGCCTGACAACCGGATTAAAAGATTTTTTTCGCATGGTTATTCCGCGTGTTCTTACCGTTACCGTTGCGCAAATTGATGCAACGATAGATCTGACTCTTACAACATTTGTTGGCGCCGGATCATATACGGTTTTTTACTTTGCTCAACATCTTCAACTTCTTCCTGTGTCAATCATCGGCGTTGCATTCGGCCAGGCTTCCCTCCCCTATCTTTCGGAAATGTACCAGGAGAAAAAAATTGAGGAAATGAAAAAAATTATTGTAGATTCTATCGTAAATCTTTCTTTTTTTACTATACCGATTATGGGGCTTTTTATTTTTGCCAGAACACCGCTGGTTCGTCTTTTTTTTGGAGGAGGAAAGTTTGACTGGGACGCGACGGTTCTTACCGCCATGACTCTTTCTGCGTTTTCTCTTTCTCTTCCATTCCATTCAATTTATTATTTTCTTACCCGCTGTTTTTATGCGCTTCTGGACAGCAAAACTCCTTTTTATCAGGGGCTTTTTTCCATCTGCGTCAATGCTTTTATGAGTATTTATTTTATTCTGTTTTTAAAACTTCCCATCTGGTCGCTGGGAATTTCTTTTTCATTCGCAATGATACTGAATGTCGTATTGTTAATTTTTGTTCTTTCAAAACGGTTGCACGGCTTTAATTTCAAATTTCTTCTCGTTGAGATTACAAAAATCTTCTCCGCTTCCGTTGTTTCTTCCGTTATTGCTTACAAACTTATGAAATTGTTGGACGGCTTGGTGTTTGATACGACGCGAACACTCAATGTTTTTTTTCTTCTTATGGTGATATCGTTCGTTTTCGGGCTTCTTTACCTAAGTCTGTGCTGGCTTTTTGAAATACAGGAAATGTACCTTATCGGCCGGCTTCTCACCAAAGCAAAAGAATACCATAAAAAAATTGTTACAATATATAGTTCTTTATGAGCGACAAAAAGAATATAAGCATCATGCAAGCGGTAAGTGCAATCCAAAAAAAACTCCTTGGAAAAAAACTTACCTATAGGGAAATTTATGCCATCATGGACGAAATCGCCAATCAGAGATTAAGCGATGTTCTTACAACATATTTTGTCGCCTCGTCTTTCAAAGAAGGATTTTCTGCAGATGAATTATATTTTCTCACAAAAGCCATGGTAGAAACCGGAAACCGACTGCATTTTGACGGGATTATTGCAGACAAACATTCAACCGGAGGCGTTGCGGGAACGCGCACCACCCTTATTATTGTCCCGATTATCGCAGCGGCAGGGGTCAAAATTCCCAAAACATCTTCACGAGCAATCACCTCTCCCGCAGGTACCGCCGATGTCATGGAAATTTTTGCAAAAGTAACATTTGACTTAAAAACCATATCCCATATTGTAGATACTGTCGGCGGGTGTATCGTGTGGGGCGGGCATCTGGGCATAGCGCCGGCTGATGACATCATCATCAAAATTGAAGAACAGCTTATGTTTGAGTCCTTTGACAAGATTATCGTTTCAATCATGGCAAAAAAAATAGCAGCTTCAACTACTCATGTCATTCTTGATATTCCTGTTGGAAAAACCATGAAAATCCGTCATTACACCGATGCTGAAAAAATCATGCGCAAATTCCAGGCCTTAGGAAAAAAATTCGGCATGAAGATTATTGCGGATATCAACGAAACCATTGAACCTGCCGGAAACGGCGTTGGACCTTTGTTGGAGGGACGCGACGCTTTATATGTTCTTGAACAAAAAAAAGAGCGTCCTGTGAAACTTGAGGCAAAGGCCTTGAGGCTTGCCGGCAAACTTCTTACCATATGTTTTGAAGATGCCGGCATTAAAAAAAACGGAGAGGATGAAGCAAAAAGAATACTTACCGACGGAAGCGCTCTCAAAAAATTTAAAGAAATTGTACGCGCCCAAAAAGGTTCTGATGAAATAAGTTCCAACGCTTTACGACTTCCACAGCACAAGTTTGAGCTAAAAGCAAACCGCTCTGGTAAAATTAAGGAGATAAATAATTATAATCTCAATACGGTTGCAAAGGTTTTGGGAGCTCCGAATGATAAAATGGCCGGTATCTACTTGATAAAAAAAGTTGACCAAGTTCTGGATAAGGGAGACATTCTTCTCACATTATATGCTGAAAATAAATATAAACTGGAAGAGGCAAAGGTCACAATAGAGCATTTTCCTATTTTTTCCATTGAGTCTTAAAATATAAAATGAAAAAAATTTTTATTTTTCTTACCGCCATAGTAATGAGCACATTATTTCTTTACCTTATTTATCGTGAAGGAGCGCTTCCTGTTGACAGGGCAAAAACCGAAACAAAAATTTTTGTTATAAGAAAGGGCGATGGACTTAATGCAATTATCAAAAACCTTGCAAGCGAATCCCTTATCAGAAACAGAATTGTATTCTATATTGTCGTTAAACAGCTTGGTATTGAAAAAAGCATACAGGCTGGGGATTTCCGGCTTTCCCCTTCTATGAGCGCACATGACATTGCAAAAACGCTTACCCATGGCACGCTGGATGTGTGGACTACTGTTATTGAAGGATTGAGAAGAGAAGAAATAGCAAGCGTCATAAGCAAAAATTTTGACATACCTGAAATTGAATTTATACAGCGCGCTCCGGAAGGATATTTATTTCCTGATACTTATCTTATTCCCAAGACGGCAACCGCGGAGATGATTGTTTCAATTTTTCAGAATAATTTTGAAAATAAATTCAGCGGTATTTCAAAGGCAAATACGTCGCTTACCAAACATCAAATAGTAACGCTCGCTTCACTTGTTGAGCGGGAGGTAAGGCGCGACGAGGACAGATTGACAGTGGCAAATATTATAGTAAAAAGAATGAAAAACGACTGGCCTTTGCAGATTGATGCAGCGGTTCAATACGCGGCAGGATATCAGCCGAATGAAAAAACATGGTGGAAAAAAAATCTGACACTTGATGATCTGGCAATCAAATCTCCATATAACACCTATAAAAACACCGGTCTTCCGCCGGGTCCGATCAGTAATCCCGGGCTCGCCTCACTACAGGCTGCCGCAAATGCCAACGGATCAACACAGTACTGGTATTACCTTTCCGATACATCAGGCAATATACACTATGCGGAAACTCTTGAAGAACACAATGTGAATATTCAAAAATATCTGCGGTAAATAAAATCTCCTTATAAAAAAATGGCTTGGTGTATAATTTATCTTTATGGAAAGGGCTAAAGACATTCTTTCAAGAAGCGGTGTAACGCCAATAAAACCATATCTGCAAGAATTATCTGATAGAAGAAAAAAGGGGATTGTTGAATCGTTTCTTCTTCAAAAGACTTTGCTCCGTCTATTAAACGCCGGAATCTTTATTAATTTAATACATAACACAGCTCCACAATTACAGAAACCATCTTCTTCTGAGCTCATACCTATCCAATATAGTTTCTCCTTAGGATTCCACTATAAAACAGGTAATCCGCAAATTACCTATATTCCAACTATGCCTGAGATTGATGAAATGATTACCCAATCAGGAAAAACATTCTTCGATTTTATTATAGATTTTGTTGAAAGCGCAAGACACAATGTATCACATAAAAAAGGAGCTTCAGAATTTGTTACTTTTAGAAATACAGTTCTTTCAGATCAGCAAGATATATCAAGTAGTGCCGATGATTTTCTTACATTAATACTGGTAAAAGATTACATCAGAGCATCTAGAACTTCTATTTTCCTCATTCCTGATGTTGATCCTTATTTTGAAGAAATCGCCATTGCCTATCTTAACGGAGCTCATGCTCTTATGAAAGAAGCAGGATCTGCTCTTGATAAAACATTTATTGATAAGCATCTTGTTATGTTTTACAAAAAAAGAGTGGAAAAACTCCTTAGTCAAGACTCCAATACGGCAAATACTTCACCTGAAGATACTCTTATCGCTTTGTCCAAATCACTCAATATCATCGGGAATGAATTTTTAAGCCCTGAGGATAGAGAAAAAATAAACCAATCTGTTAGAAAACATCTTTTGCCAAGATGCTTATTAAAACTTCTCCGCTTAGGTCGTGAAATTGCAAAATCAAAAACCGACTCCGGCTCTATTGAAGAAATGAAGCAAGCGTATGATACCTATAAAAGGAATCTTATTGCATTAGCTCGTTTTTTTGGAGAAGACATTGCAGACAGAATTATTTTTGTGGAATCAAATATAACCTTATAGAACTACCTTCATGTAAATTATTCGCTTATAATCTCTTCTTGGACTTCCTCTTGAACATTAGGTCTTTTTACTACTGTTCTTGGTTTTGAGCCTTCGGCGGGACTTACATGACCGGCTGCCTCAAGCTGATCAAGAATCCGCGCTGCTCTTGCATATCCGATAGAGAGCCTCCTTTGCAAAAGAGATGCCGATGCTTTGTCAAATTGCGAAATAATTTCAACCGATTGCTTGAACAATGGATCGTTGTTATCGTCAGAGCCCACAATCATCGTTCCTCCTCTTTTGAAAGAAACAGATTCCTGCTCGGTGATTTCGGACGTATAGTGAACTTCGGGAGTCTGGGATTTCAGGAAATGTACAACCTGATTGACTTCCTTCTCCGTAATAAAAGGGCCTTGGATACGCTTTGGTTTTGCCTGGTCCGGCGGAAGATACAGCATATCTCCTTTTCCAAGCAGTTTTTCAGCACCCGGCATATCAATGATGACGCGCGAATCAATCATAGATGATACGTTGAAAGCAAGGCGTGTCGGAACATTCGCCTTCATCAGGCCGGTGATGACATCAACCGACGGCCTTTGCGTTGCAAGAATAAGATGAATACCGGTTGCACGCGCCATCTGGGCAATACGCGTAATCAACTCTTCTGCATCACCCGGCGCAAAAATCATAAGATCCGCAAGTTCGTCAATAACAAATAAAATATATGGCTTTTTTTCAATACCCTCTATCTGATTATATCCCTCAAGATTCCGTACGCCTGCTTTTGAAAATTCTTTATACCGTGCTTCCATCTCGCCAACAGTCCACCGCAAAGCAGAAATAATTTTATCCGGCTCCACAACAACTTCTGTCAATAAATGGGGAATACCGTTATACAACGTTAGTTCAACACGCTTTGGATCAACAAGAATCATGCGCAGGTCATCCGGTTTTGTTCTATAAAGAAATGTCGTGATCCATGCATTTAAAATAACCGATTTCCCTGATCCGGTTGTACCGGCAATCAGTACGTGAGGCATTTTTCCGATACTGGCAACCTGCGGCTCTCCTGCAACGTCAAGTCCCAAAGGAACCAGCAGAGGATCGGGATTTTGCGTAAATAAAGGACCTGAAAGCAGTTTTTTCAGCGTTACAATTTCCGGCTTTATATTGGGTATTTCAATACCGACCAATGCCCGTCCTGGAATCGGCGCTTCAATTCTTACCTGGCCTGTTGGAGCCGCAAGAGCAAGAGCAAGATCATTGCCAAGCGCGGTAATTTTTGAAAGTTTTGTTCCGCGGGTGATTTCAAGAGCGTATTGGGTAACGGTCGGCCCGAAATTCGTGTCAACAACGCGCGCCCGTATACCAAAACTATCCAATGTTTTCTCAATAATATCCGCATTTTCATTCACATCACCCCTGTCTGCCGCTCTTTGGGCAATATCAGCCAGAAAGTTGAATGAAGGAAAATTCCATGATACAGAACCTGTAGATATGATCGGCTTAATAACAAAATCCTTTTTTTCGGGAGCGGCGGTTTGAGTTGCGGGAACGGGTTTTTGAATCAATGTCTTTGCGTCTTTTATAAAAACATCGTCCGTATGTTCTTTGTGCTCTTTTTTCTCTTCTTTTCTGGATTCTTTTCTGCCATACAGAAGCTCTCTAAGTATGTACCGCTTGATGAATAAAAAAGAGGATTTTGCCAGTCTCAACAAAAAAAGAATAAACGCATCAACTGACGTATCTAAAAATAGAATCAACCCGATTAAAAAAGTAACAAGAAGAATAATAACCGCTCCAAAAGAGGTAAAATCCTGCGAAAGGTTTTCATATATACTTTTCCCCCCTGCTCCGGCATTAAAAAATCCCAGTAAAGCGATAAATATGAGAGTAATTCCTATGCTTATATTCGGCTTAACCAGCTTTAGTTTTTTTCCGTTAAAAAAATGACCTGAAAAAAGAAGGATTATAAAAGGAATAAAAATAGACATGCCTCCAAATAATGCAATCAACGACTGATTTATTTTTGCGAGCATTTTTCCATTCGCGTCCGAAGGAGAAAGGAGGTTTGCAAAAGACAACAATGTAATAATGCCGGTTAATATCAAAAGAAAACCGATGATATTAAATATCGTCTTACTGTTTATTTTTATTTTTACTTTTGAGAAGGGCAGTTTGAAAATTGACCGTCTTCGTGCCATAGGTGATTATGTTACATTGTAGTGCAGCTTGAAAAAAAATGCAACAAAATCAACCGCTTCAACCTTTATGCGCTGATATAAAGCCATATCAGATCGTTTATAGTATAATAGCGATATAATGCGGATTGAAACAACACCCAGAAGATTCATAGAATTTGGATTAACGCTTGCTACATTAACGAGGAATATCCTTTTTTCTAATAAAGATATCGCTCCCCTTTCTTCACCAGAAAGAGGAAATAAAAAAATAATTAGCCTATGCAATCAAGTGTACGAAATTGATGCCAAACTTCGCAGCATTATTTATCCTGAAAACACAACGGAAAGGGAAGGACGCACTGTCGTTATTGTGAATGATTCATCTCATTATTGCGTATACTCTGTTCATGTTTATCCTAAAAAAGGTTTTACGTTTGAAGTAATTCATGGAGAACCCGCTGAAAACAAAGCTCCTCTTTATGCAGGAATTGCAAAGATTATTGGTATATATAGAGTCGGACTGAGAAAAAATAATGATGACGATACAATAATCTTTACTATTACCACTCAAAATGGGGAAGAAAACTTATATATAGTATCCTCGGGAAAACAAAAATCAAAAGGAGTGGAAATCACTGTTTCAAAACTCGTCTTTCCGCAAGAAACCACACCGCATATAGACTCTGCAAGCAAACATGGGGCGGCAATAATAAAAATAGTAAACGCTGTCATTTCTGATAAGTCCGTCAGAAATAATATAAAACCATCAGAAGAAAAAAATTGATTGAGAAGTAATTACTTGGAAGCTTCCTTTACCATTATCAGATTTATTCTTCCCTGATTGTCTACTTCATTGACCTTTACTTTTACTTTCTGGCCGACTTTGACAACATCGTGCGCATCTTTCACATATCCCATCCCCATTTTTGACACATGCACCATGCCTTCTTTACCGGGAATAAGTTCAACAAACGCTCCGAAAGGAAGTATGCGCTTGACTTCTCCTTCAAACATTTCTCCCACTTGAATTTCTCTTGTCATGTTTTCAATAAGCTTGGCGGCCTCTTCAACTTTTTCTTTATCCAAACCGCTAATGGTTACTTTTCCGTCATCGCCGACGTTAATCTCCGTCTGGGTTTTTGCAATGAGGCTTCTGATATTTTTTCCGCCCGGCCCGATGATTTCTCCGATTTTTTCCTGCGGAGGAGTCAATACGATAACTTTGGGTGCGTATTGTGAAACTTCTTTTTTTGGTTTGGAAATAACCGCATTCATTTTTTCCAGAATGATAAGGCGTGCTTTTTTTCCTTGTTCAAAAATCTTCTGAATCATTTCCGCAGTCAGTCCTTTATTTTTTACATCAAGCTGGATTGCGGTAATTCCATCCAAAGTCCCTGCAATTTTAAAATCCATTTCTCCGGAAAAATCTTCAAGCCCCACAATATCTGTCAATATTACATATTCGTCATCTGATTTTGAGACTATCCCCAATGCAACTCCTGCAACTGCATTATTCAAAGGAACTCCCGCATCCATCAACGCAAGAGAAGAACCGCAAACCGATCCCATGGACGATGATCCGTTTTCGGATAAAATTTCTGATACGACGCGGATTGCATACGGAAATTTTTCTGCTGAAGGCAGAATAGGCTCCACAGCCTTCTCTGCCAAAGCCCCGTGACCGATTGCTCTGCGGCTTGGGCCAAACATTCTTCCGACCTGGCCATACGAATACGGTCCGTCCGAATAGTGATGAATATACCGCTTGACTTCTTTTCCTTCAGGGCCTTCAATAAGCTGTTCAAGCGTTGTTGATCCAAGGGTGACAATGGAAAGAACCTGCGTCTGACCCCGTTGGAATAATGCCGATCCGTGCGTTCTGGGAAGAAGTCCCACATCTACTTTGATTTCTCGCATGTCCTCCGGTTTTCTTCCGTCAGGACGTACTTTTTTTTCAAGAATGGTTTTTTTAATTTTTTCGTAGTTGTATTTTTCAATCGCGGATATGACAACACTCTTGTCAAATTTTTTCTCCATTGCCTCATATATTATTTCAACAAGATTGTTTAAAGAATCACTGTTGCTGCCTGCTGTTTTCGCCGCTTCTTTGACCGCTTCATCGGCTTCCTGTGCATGCTGTTTTTTTATAAGCTGAATAATTTCTTCGTATTGCTCTCCTTCGGGAACAACGCTTTTTGGTTTGCCGATCTTTTCCCGCATGGATTCTATAAATTCAATAACCTTTTTATTTTCTTTCTTTATCATTTCAATTCCTTCCTGAATAACCGCATCATCAACCGATTCTGCTTTTGTTTCAATCATGAGAACCTTTTCCTTGGTTGTTGAGACAACCAAATCCAGTACGGAAAAATTCTGCTCTTCATCTGCCGGATTAAACATCAAATTTCCCGATCCGTTTTCCGGAGATTTTACATACCCAACCCGTCCGGTGCTGATGGGGCCGTCCCACGGAACGCTTGAGATATGAATTGCAAGCGACGTTGCAATCGCCGATACGATTTCCGGGGCATTCTCACCGTCAACCGATAGAAGAGTGATGACAATCTGCACCTGCTTTTTGTATGTTTTGGGGAAAAGAGGGCGGATGGAGCGATCAATAAGTCTGCCTATTAACACCGCTTCATCCGAAGGACGGCCTTCCCGCTTAACCCAGCGGGAACCTTTGATAAGTCCTCCCGCATACAGTTTTTCAACATACTCAACAGAGAGAGGAAAATAATTTAAAGAAGGATTTTCCGGTCCGACCGCAACGGTAACAAGAACGGCAGTTCCTCCCATTTCCGCATACACAGATGTATCAACCGCCTGAGCAAGTTTTCCGATCTGGAACGTAAGTTTTTTACCGTTTATTTCAATAGAATCATTAACAACATTCATAATTATTTCTTCAAGCCGAGGCTCTTAATAAGTTTTTTGTATCTGTCTCCATCCAGTTTTTGAAGATAGTTCAAAATTCTTCTGCGTTTTGCAATAACTTTTAATAATCCTCTTCGTGAGTGATTGTCTTTTTTGTTGATTTCAAGATGAAGGGTAAGTTTGTTGATTTTTTGAGTAAGAAGCGCCACTTGGACTTCCGGTGATCCTGTGTCTCCTTTTTTTTGGGCAAACTTCTCAATAACTGACAATTTATCATCTCGTATTTGTGCCATAGCGAAGATTATAATGGATAGAGCAAAAACTTGCAAGAGTTTTTGCTTAACCATATGCTGAAACGATCAAAGCCGTATTTTTCCATATTTTTGCTGTTGTGTTTGACTGTTTCTTTTATTATATTCATTCCCCCAGATACTCCATACCTTATCATTGTATTTATTTTTTTGGTTTCTTATCTCACGTATCTTATATTGCTTCTACTGCTTACACGAAAAGACAGCATGTTTTTCTGTTTGTTTATTTTTTTGTTTCTTTTCCTCAGTTATGTTTCGGGCTTTAATAGTATTACAACTGTATTATTGCTTTTATTTGTTGCCTGTTTAAGGCTTTTGGTACAATAGCAGAATGAAGAATATTTTTATTACCACTTCCATCCCTTATGTCAACGCAGAGCCCCACATCGGCTATGCTCTTGAGGTGATTCAGGCAGATGTACTGGCGCGCTACTACCGCCTTGCCGGAAATAATGTCTTCTTTCTCATCGGCACCGACGAAAACGCCATTAAAAATGTTGAAAGTGCGGAAAAACAAGGACTGTCTCCGCAGGAACTTGTTGATAAAAATTCGCAGGCGTTTCTTGCACTGAAACCTGCGCTCAACCTTACGTTTGACCGGTTTATCCGCACGACGTCAAATACTCATAAAAAAGGAGCTCAAGAATTCTGGATGCGCTGCAAAAATGATATTTACAAAAAAGAATATAAGGGATTGTATTGCGTTGGCTGCGAAACATTTTATAAAGACCAAGAATATATAGATAATATGTGCTCTCTTCATAACCGGAAGCTTGAAATTGTTTCTGAAACGAATTATTTCTTTGCATTGTCGCGCTATCAAAACACCGTTCTTAAAAAAATACAAAACGGAGAAATACAAATATTTCCCGAATTCAAAAAGGAAGAAGTGTTGAATTTTGTCCGCAAGGGGCTTGAGGATTTTTCAATATCCAGACCGAAGGAACGCACAAAAAACTGGGGTATCCCTGTTCCGAATGACGAGTCGCAACGTATGTATGTCTGGTTTGATGCGCTTACCAATTATATTACCGGACTTGATTTTTCCGAAAACGGAGAGCTCTTCCAAACCTTCTGGCTGGAGAATGCAGATCGCTTTCATATCGTGGGAAAAGATATTATCAAATTCCATGCGATTTATTGGATTGCAATGCTTCTTTCTGCAAACCTTCCCCTGCCGACAAAAATTTTCGTCCACGGATTTCTGACATCTGAAGGAAAAAAAATCAGCAAGACGCTGGGAAATGTTATTGATCCTTTTGCGTTGGTGCAAACATATGGCGTTGATGCGGTGCGGTATTACCTTTTGCGTGAAATTCCCTCGCTTGATGACGGAGATTATTCCGAAAATAGATTTAAGGAAGTATATAATGCGGATCTTGCAAACGGATTGGGAAATTTGGTTGCCCGCGTATTAACGCTGTGCGAAAAAAATACTATTGTATTTGAAACAAAAACAGAATCAGATTTGCCGTATTCCTTAGAAACCGGAGGATTTATAGAACATATTAAAAATTACCAATTCAATCTTGCCCTTGAAGAAATCTTGAGG
>CAYSLG010000001.1:0-2856 GCA_964431935.1 uncultured Gammaproteobacteria bacterium | reverse complement strand
ATACAATTTATATTCATCTTAATTTGCTTTCACCAAAAATAAAAGAGGAAGTTGCTCCTCTTCTTATTGTATATCTGAAAAGAATAAGGGAACTTGCCTATTGGCTTCAACCGTTTCTTCCCGATACCGCAGAAAAAATATTGCAGACAACTCAAGGAGCCGTAAAAAAAACTTCTTCTCTTTTTCCCCGAATAACAAATAATCAATAACTTCTTATTTCTTGCTACAATATTCCTTATGGATAAAAAAGAATCTTATACAAAACTTTCCAAATCTTTTCTGAAAAAAATGAAGCCGCGGCGATGGTATTTTATTATTGCTTTTATTTTTGCGGCCGCAGTTTCAACCGCACTGTATTTTTTTATTTTCCACAAGCTTCCTTCGCCGTATTCTCTCAAAGACTACAAAGTAACCCCTCTTTCTTCTCATATTTATGACAGAAACGGAAAACTCCTCTACGAGGTGTATAAAGAACAAAACAGAACTCCTGTTCAATTGAAAAGCCTTCCTCCTTATGTTTCTCAAGCAACAATCGCCATTGAAGATAAAGATTTTTACAGCCATGCCGGAATCTCCATTTTTTCAGGTATTTTGCGTGCGATGAAAGAGACGGTTTTTAAAAATCAACTGCAGGGAGGATCAACCATTACCCAGCAATTGGTTAAATCAGCACTTCTCACCCCGGAACGGACGCTCCGGCGAAAAATTAAAGAAATTGTCTTAGCGCTTTGGACCGAACGGATATTCAATAAAAGCCAGATTTTGGAAATGTATCTGAATCAAGTTCCCTACGGAGGCTCATCCTACGGTATAGAAGAAGCGGCAAAAACATATTTTGGAAAACGCGCCGCAGAACTTTCCCTTGACGAATCGGCTCTTCTTGCAGGTCTTCCCCAGGCTCCTTCCCTTTATTCTCCCTTTGTTAACCCTGACTTGACAATAAAGCGCAGAAATGAAGTTCTGCAAAAGATGTATGAACAAAAATATATTGACAAAACATCAAAAGATAATGCGCTTGCAACAAAATTAGAGATTGCTCCTCCCCAGAAAAATATCAAAGCTCCCCACTTCGTCATGTATGTAAAATCAAAACTTGAAGAAATTTACGGTATTCAGCATATTGAAGAAGAAGGGCTTCGTATAACAACAACACTTGATCTTGAACTTCAGGAAGAAAGCGAAAAGATATTAAAGGAAGAGCTGGAAAAAATAAAAAATCTGAATGTTTCCAATGGTGCAATTCTTGTTGCAAGACCTCCAACCGGAGAAATACTCGCGATGGTTGGATCAGTTGACTATTTTGCAACGCCCTCCGGCGCATTTAACGTAACAACGGCTCTTCGCCAACCCGGAAGTGCCATAAAACCGGTTAACTATGCCATAGGACTCGAAAGAAAACTTGTCACTCCGGCAACGGTGTTTCTTGACATGCCCACATGTTTTACCGCAAAAGGTCAACCTGATACATACTGCCCGGTCAACTATGATGAACAATTTCACGGTCCGGTGCAACTGCGGTTTGCTCTCGGGAATTCCTACAACATTCCTGCGGTGAAAATGCTTGCGATAAACGGTGCTGAAAATTTCGTTGCATCTTCCTCTGCTTTTACTTTATCCAGTATTACAGATTCGAAACGGTATGGTCTTTCATTAACATTAGGCGGAGCAGATGTGCGAATGATAGAGCTTGCACAGGCATTTTCGGCATTTCCAAATAGGGGAATTCCAAAACCTGCCATCTCCATTCTTTCTATCAAAAATAAGCTCGGAAAAACATTGTTTGAATATAAAAGCCCGAATTTTGTGCAGGATATTCAAAAAGATATTCCCTCTCCGAATTTCCTTGCTATTAGCGGTGAAAAAGTCATTTCACAGGAAACCGCATTTCTTATCTCCCATATTCTCCTTGACAACAACGCGCGCTCCCAGGCGTTTGGATCTTCTTCATATCTGAATATTCCCAAACATGCAGTATCGGTTAAGACGGGAACAACTGACGACAAGCGGGATAACTGGACAATCGGATATACGCCGAATTTTCTTGCGGCAGTATGGGTCGGCAACAATGATAACAGTCCCATGAACCCGTATCTTTCTTCCGGAGTTACCGGCGCAGCTCCTATCTGGAATGCCGTTATGAAATATGTTTTGAAAAACCAATCGGATCTGTGGCCCCTTAAACCAGAGTCTGTTGTTGGAAAACAAGTCTGTACAATATCGGGAGAATTAATGAGTAGATCCGTAGACGGCGCAGAAAGTTGTCCTTCACGCTTTGAGTATTTTCTGAAAGACACCGAACCAAAAACCGGTGCCGCCTCGCGGCAAATGGTTTTAATAAATAAAGACACCGATCAGCTTGCTTTTGGAAATGAGCCAAATACCGAGATGAGAGAAAAAACAATTGTGCGAGATATGTTTTCTCTGTACTGCCTTGACTGCAATCATGAAAAAGAACCAAATGTTATGATCCGCCTGGAGCTTATTGAAGACAAAAAAAACCGTTAACCTTTTTGGGGCTCCCAGAAATCCGCGCCGAGCTTATCCCATGGCAATCTGCGCTCATCGGGATTCTGCAAGTCAAATCGCTGATTAACCAGATATATGATTGTCCCTTTTTCTCGCGAAAGGTTGACAACGCCGTGAGCCACTCCTCTTGGAATATATACCAATTTTGACGACCCTCCGCCCATCACAATTTTCATGGTTTGTTCTTTTGTTGCGGATTGCTCTCTAACATCCCACAATCCAAGAATCATGTGATTGCTTGGAGAAACATACCAAATATCTTCCTGATTGAAATGAAGATGCCATGCTTTTATAGCCTTGGGAAGTATTTGCGATCTGTTAATCTGCCTT